>JACZXL010000087.1 GCA_022571635.1 Planctomycetota bacterium | reverse complement strand
TGGCGTCCATGTAGCGCCCCATCTCGAACTCCACCTCCCCGAGGTGATACTTGATCCGACGGTCGGTCGGATACTTCGCCGTGCGCTCGTTGTACTCGCAATACCTCAGGTCCAGCGCCGTCTTGCGCGCCTGCTCAAACGCAGCGTTCAGCTCGCCGTCGTTTGTATGGCCATCGAGCTTTTCTTGCAGTTCATCAACCCGACGTTGCGCCTGCTCGATCTTGATATCGCCGGCCAAGGCGCGAAAGCGATATTCGTTGGTGTCCTGGAAGCCTTTCATATAGATTTCGTATGATTGCTGTTCGGCCTCGGGGGTTCCCAGGACCTTGAGCAACTGGGCGTATTGATTGAGCACATCCGGAGTCGCAGGTGACTTTTCGTACTCTTTGAGAGCGCGCTGGAGATTGCGTTGCTCCATTGACTGCCCGGCGGCAATGGCGCCGGCGTCTTCGAGCTCGCGCTGCTTGTCAGCGTCCAAAACAAACTTGCGGAATCCGCCCTCCTCGCCGCCCGCCTCCTCGTATCGGCCCTCGTCCATCGCCCGCTGGGCGCTGAGGTCCTTCAGGTCGCTCTCCAGCTCCGTATCCAGCGGATCGATATTCAACGCGGCCGCGCCGGCACGGAGCGCCTCGTTCCATGCGCCGATTTCGGCCAGACAGGTCTTCGCCTGAAGGAAGACGTTCTTGGACGGCTTCTTCTGCTTCAGAAGGACGTTCATGGCCTTGGGCGCGAACCAATGGCCGAACTCCAATTGCTCAGCCTTGACGACCGCCTCCAACAGCTTCAGCGCCAGCGACGCGTTGTTGATGTCCTTCATCCAGGCGAACTCGGCGACCGCAAACTTCTCGACCGGATGCGGTCCTTCCAGTTTCCTGATCTCCTTCCCCGACGCCGGCCTAGACCCCTTGTTGAAGTACTGCACCGCCGCCTCGTACATCGCTTCGTGGGCCGACATCATCGAAGGATCGAGTCCGATACCGTGGGCGTAGTACACCAGGGCCGAGTCGAAGTTGAAGGAGTCCGACATCACGCGGGCGTGCTCGAACCACCGGCGGGCTTTCTCCGGCTGCGGCTCGAACGTGAGTGCGTCCGTGCGAGCCTCGCCGTTCTCGTCGTTGGGTGGCTTGGGTTTTCCGAATCGAAACGCCACGGATCGCTCCTGCTCAATCAGCCTCAGTCTTGCTTCGCAGGGCAGGTGATCGGTGTTGCATCCGCATCGCCGACTGAGCCGTCAAAGGTAGGTGGATTGCGGCCAAGGGTCAATCCGCCCCTTGTCTGGCGGTCAGGGCGCTCACTGCGTAGCATGAGCCGATGAGCGTCGCCGCCGCCGATTTACAAATCCTGCACTACCCCGCGCCCCAGCTTCGGCGCCGGGCTGAGCCTGTGGAGGAGATCGATGCCTCGGTCCAGGCGGTCGTCGCGCGCATGATTGCGCTGATGCGCGAGGCGAAAGGATTGGGGCTGGCCGCGCCGCAGGTCGGCATGCCCTGGCGGATGTTTGTGACCAACGGTGGTGAAGATCATCCCGACCGCATATACATCAATCCGACGCTCTCCGTAGTCGATACAGACCTTGTGCTGAAGGAGGAGGGGTGCCTGAGCCTCCCGGGTATCAACGTCGAGCTTCGCCGGCCACAGGCCGCCACCATCAACGCGCTGAATCTCGCTGGTCAACCGTTCGAGCTGACCGACGACGACGTGCTCGCCCGGGTCTGGCAGCATGAGCTGGATCATCTCGACGGCGTTCTCATCATCGACAGAATGAGCCCGATGGACCGGCTCGCTACCCGCAAGATCCTCAAGGAGCTGGAGGCGACCGCCAACGGCGCTTGACGCTCCTCAATCCTTTACGCCCCATTCACCATCCTTGGCAACGCGACGATGCGATTGGTTTACTTCGGCTCGTCAGACTTTGGTCTCCCGACGCTCCAGCGTTTGGTGCTCGAACATGATGTGGCGCTGATCGTGACGCAGCCCGATCGCCCGGCGGGCAGACAGCGACGCCTCTCGCCCACGCCCGTCGCCGCCTTCGCCCAAACGAGTGGCATTGATACGCTCAAGCCCCAGGATGTGGATGATCCCACGCTTGCCGATCGGATTCGCGAGATTGGCGCGGCCGCGCTCGTGGTCATCGCCTACGGCCGGAAGTTGGGGCCCGCGCTCCTGAACAACACCTTCGCAATCAACTTGCATGGATCGTTGCTGCCGAAATATCGCGGGGCGGCTCCCATAAACTGGGCGGTGATCAATGGCGAAACCCAGACGGGCATCAGTGTGATTTGTATGACCGAGCAGATCGACGCCGGGGCGATTCTCGCGCAGCGGGCTACGGCAATCGACCCGATGCAGACGGCCGGTGAGTTGGAAGACCGGCTGTCGGAGCTGGGCCCGGACCTTGTTCTGCAGACGCTGGCCGAATACGCATCCGGCGATCTCGAGCCCAAACCACAAGACGACCGGCTCGCGTGCCGCGCTCCCAAGCTCACGAAGTCCGACGGGACGGTTCGGTTCGACGCCCCGGCCCCGGCCGTGCAGCACCGCGTACACGGCTTGACGCCTCGGCCCGGGTGTACGGTCGCCTACAACGATCAGCGGCTGCGGCTCGAACGTGTGGCCGTCGTCGATGAACATGCAACGTTTGGAGGGCCGGGCGAGGTGCTTGCCGATGGAACCATTGCCTGTGCACCGGGCGCCGTCGAGTTGCGGGCGGTGCAGCCGGCCGGAGGCAAGCTCATGTCGTTTGATGCTTATCGGCGCGGTCACGAGATTCCCACCGGCGCGAGGTTGGCGTCACTATGAAGTGGGCCGCCACCACGTTGTGGGATCTGCTCGGCCTGACGAAACGGACTCGCCCCAAGCCGCCGAGCAAACCCCCGTCGCCGGCGGATTCGCCCATGCGTCAACGCTACGACGCGCTCGTGGCCGAGATGAAGCAGACCTACGGTATCCGTGTCCGCAAATGGCGCAGCAGCTCGACCGGTTGCGCCTGGATCGTGCGCTACGATGACGGCGATGAGCGCAGGCTCATCGAAGCGCCGTACCCCAAAGGCCCCATGAGCTGCGCCATCTTCCTGCACGAAGTGGGACACCATGCGATCGGCTTCGGGACGCACCGGCCGCGGTGTCTCGAAGAGTATCACGCCTGGCAATGGGCGCTCCAGACGATGCGGGCAAAGGGGTTGAATGTCACCGCCGCCGTCGAGAAGCGCATGGCCGAGTCGTTGCGCTACGCGGTGCAAAAGGCCAGAAGGCGCGGACTCAAGTCGCTCCCGCCGCAACTGAGCGCCTACGTCTGATGACGGGTGCGGCGATCGCAGCGTTGCCGTTTTGCCGTATCCACCCCGGGCATGCCGGGGGCTATGTGGGGGTAATCCAGTCGAACGGCGCGGCCGGTCGTCGCCGTCGTAGATTGTGTTCTTGGATGTACTGGATAACGATGGGGATCACGGATTCATCAAAGATGAACACCTTCCAGTATCCAGCCGTCCAGATTCGTGACCGGCCACCGTTCTCCGGTTGGTGTAAGAGCACGCTACTGGTTCGGCTCTTGAGTCGTCCGACGACAGTACCGATGTCGTCGCGCAATCGATCGAACAGCAGATGCACATGCGTAGGCTCGATCGTGGCCGCGTGAATGTTCCACATAGCCCCCGGCATGCCGGGGGAAAGCTGCCGGCCGATTTCACCCGCCACGATCTGCGAATCGTTCTCGCACAATGTCTTGGCCGGTTCTTTCATGATCGAGCGGGCATGACGATGTGTTTCAGGATCGGCGAGATTCAGTTGATGTCCGGCCCGTTTGAGTCGCCCGTAGAAGTCGAGCAAGGGCGACCAATGTCCACGGGCATCACCCGGAAGCCATGTACCGTAGGTCGTCCACACGACATGGATTGCGCAGGTACGCGGCATGTGGACATGGTAACGGGGGGAGAGGGAGCCGAGCGGACCTTCCATGCGGTCAACTGGAGCGGGCCTTAGGCATCCCTTGAATCGCTCGAAGACCAGCCATCGTTGAATCCCCAACTCAACCACGCGACGTACTGGTCCGTAAGCGCCTGAGCTACATCAATTACAGCATTGGCCTCCTCGCGAGTTACGAGACGCCCATGAACGGCCGCGTTGCAAATCTGGACAATCTTCTGGGCGAGTTGGAACTGTTCTACGGTTATCGCATTTTCGTCGAAGAGCCTCCGAAGCAGAGGGCCTGCGGTATCACCATCACTGACTGTTAGCTGGAAACCTTGAGCCAGATTCCGCGCCATAATCTCAACCTCCATCCGGAGACCAGCTAGAGCGAGATTAGCATCCTCGTCTGCGAGCTCGTGGTAGTAAGACATGTCCAGACCGCTAGAGCTTGGGCGAAGACCCAATTCCAGCATTCGAGCGTTCGCCTCGGTCAGCGGAATGGATGGCCTGCCACGAGCTTTCTCCGGGAGTGGTGCCTGGCTGACATTGCGCGACAATTTGCGTGCCTCCCGGATCGCTTCATTGAAGTCGAGCTTCACGCTGCCTGGAAGCTGGGCACTCTTAAGCCGAAGGAGAACCGCGCTGAGCGGTTTACGGAAAAGTAGAACCGCCATCAGAGCAACCGCCGGCCAGGCGAGCGCTTCAAGGTACGAGAGGATAAGTTCAGCTAGGTCCACCGCGATAGTGCCCCGAAGGCGAATGACAATGATCGTTTCGTTCAAATGCCAGCGAGACCGGCAGCCCAACTATAGCCGATAGGCGAAATACCATGCAGAAGGGCGACAGCGGAATGGTGGAGCGTACGTAAACGTAGGGATACGAGGTGCTTATTCTGCTTACGGGTTGGGGGTATAGCGCCGGCGCTGGGTACCATGCGTTGGCGTCTGAACGAGCAGCTACACCAGCAGGTCGATCAGGCTGCCTTCGTTGGTGATGCGGAAGTAGTTGATCAAGTGCAATGTCTCGGCGACGTCGGGCGGCGTGTCGCGGGGCGGGGCGGGTTTGCCGATCGGGTCGGGGGCGTACGCCTTACGCTTGGTCGGCGGTGAGGACAGCGGGTCCGGCGGCCGATCGGGCTCGGGGAATCGGCGCGACGGCTCAAAGACATCACGAATCGGGGGGCGGGCCAAACGCGCTAACTCGTGGCGCAGATGCGAGATTTCGCGTTCGGTGACATGCAGGCGAATGCCGTGCAGTCCGGGCTCGCACCGACCGGGCTCGGCGGTGATCTCTCGGGCACGATTGAAGCTTCTGGCGGTTTCCAGACTAGCCTGGGTCAGTAGAACCAGCCGATGCACCGGATCAGCCGGCGCTGCTGCGATTCGATTCCCCATCTCCATATTGGTTGTGGGGCAACGCGCATACCGCACCGGGTCGGATCAGCTCAGACCACCACGCTGCCGATAAGAACGCGAACCGCGATCCTACGAACGGCGTTGTGTGGTCCGGCGGCGTGGTCGGGGGATAATTGGTTCGTAGGACATGTTGTCCCGCTACAACACCGTGCGAGCCTTGACTGTACCCATGACGCAACAGCCGCTTCGAGTTGATGATCTGGACTACGAGCTGCCGCGGGAGCTGATCGCCACCCGCCCGGCCGAACCGCGCGACTCGGCGCGCCTGCTCATCATGTATGGCAACGGCGACGCCATCGAGCATCGTCACGTGCGCGACTTGCCGGACTACCTGCGCGCCGGCGACACATTGGTCTTCAACCGAACGGCGGTGATGCCGGCGCGGCTCGTGGGGCGGCGGGTCGATACGGGCGGTCGAGTCGAAGGGCTGTTTCTGGAGGAGGTTGCGCCGGGTCAATGGCTGGTGATGCTGCGCAGTAACGGACGGCTTCGTGCCGGGCAGCGAGTTCAACTGCTCGATACCGACGGTCAGCCATACGAGTCCGCTTTGGAACTCGTCGAGCCGCGACCGGAGGGATGGCTGGTCAACGCCGGTGGATCGCAGAGCGTGTCGGCGATGCTCGACCGCGCCGGGTGGACGCCGCTGCCGCCGTATATTCTACGAGCGCGCGGTGAGGAGAAGTTTCGCGACGCACTGGATCGGCAATGGTATCAGACCACGTTCGCCGATCCGCGCGAGCGCCGGTCCGTAGCCGCGCCGACGGCCGGCCTGCACTTTACGCCCGAACTTCTGGCGAGAATAGAAAATAGAGGCGTGCGACGGATCGACGTCGTGCTCGACATCGGCCTCGGCACGTTCAAGCCGATTACCGCCGAGACGATCGATGAGCACCCGATGCACGCCGAGCGGTTCGCGGTCGAACCGAGCGTCATCGAGGCGATCAAACAGGCGCACAACCCAGCGCGTGGATCGGGGCGCATCATCGCGGTCGGCACGACTGTGGTGCGAACCCTCGAATCGCTCCCCGCGCTGCTTCCAGATCCGACGGCGCTGAGCGAACCAGTCATCGGCCGCACCGAGCTGCTGATCTCGCCGCCGTACCGCTTCAAGCATGTGGACGGGATACTGACCAACTTTCACCTGCCGCGATCGACACTGCTGGCTCTGGTGGGGGCGATGGTCGGGCTGGACCGCATCAAGGCTGCATATCGTGCCGCCATCGAGCAACGGTATCGTTTCTACAGCTACGGCGACGCGATGTTGATCCTGCCCTGAGGGCGGGTCGGGGCAATCATTTCTACGCGCCGGACTGCCACCATCCCGATATGTAAGGCATGGAGGGCGGTGCTGTTTTTCTGCGCATGACAATCGCCGAGCTGATTCAAGGATTATCGATCGAACTCGTCCGCGGCTCACCGCAGACGGAGGTTTGCGAGATCGTTGAGGATTCGCGCGTCGCCTCAACGGGCTGCTTGTTCGTGGCCAGGGTGGGCGTCCAATCCGACGGATCAGCGTTCATCGAAGAAGCGGTAGCAAGGGGGGCCGTCGCCGTGCTGGGGGCCGACCTTACGAACATCCCAAAGGGGGTGGTCGCGCTGAAGGCCGACAGCCCAGCCGAGGCCGCTGCGCATCTGGCCGAGCGGTTCAACGGTCATCCTGCGACCAACTTGCGACTCGTCGGCATCACCGGCACCAATGGCAAGACCACCATCGCCCATCTAGCTCACCACTTGCTCAACCAAGCGAATATGACCTGCGGACTCATCGGCACCGTGCAGATCGACGACGGCGCTCTGACCACGCCCGCCTCGCTCACCACGCCGTCGGCGATCGACATCAGCCGACGCTTGAAAACGATGGTGAACAACCACTGCACCGCCGCTGTGATCGAGGTCTCCAGCCATGCGTTGGACCAGGATCGCGTAGCCGCGTTGCCGTTCGATGTCGCGGTGTTCACGAATCTCACCGGCGACCACCTTGACTACCACGGCTCGATGGATGCGTACGCTCAGGCCAAGGCGCGCTTGTTTCGATCGCTGGCAGGCGAGGCGTGGGCGGTCGTGAACATCGACGATCCCGCAGCGGCGCAGATGACCCGCGAGTGTTCAGCCCGTGTGTTATCGACGAGCCTGATCGATCCGGCTGCCGATTGCTATGCGACGTGCGACCGCCAAACGATCGACCACGTTCAGACCCAGTTCCGGGGGCCGTGGGGTCAGTTCGACGTGCGGTTACCGCTGGTGGGGAAACATAATGTTGCGAACGCACTGCAAGCCGCAGCGGCGTGCTGGGTGATGGGACTGAAAGAAGACGCGCTGCGCGCAGGTCTGAACTCGTGCAGCGCGCCGCCGGGCCGGCTGGAGCCGGTGACGACGCCCAACGACGATTTTACCGTCTTCGTGGATTACGCCCACACCGATGATGCGCTGGACAATGTGCTGCAAGCGCTGCGGCCGCTCGTACCGGAGGCCGGCCGGCTCCGTGTCGTGTTCGGATGCGGCGGCGACCGTGATCGAACCAAACGGCCGCGCATGGCAAACGTCGCCGCTCGCTACGCCGACGAGCTCATCATCACGTCCGACAATCCGCGGACTGAAGATCCGCAGACGATCATCGACGAAATCCTCGTCGGCGTTCCCGAAGCGCGCCGCGCCGACACGATCACCCTCGTGGACCGTCGGGCGGCGATCGAATACGCCATCGAGCGGTGCGGTCCCGATGATGTCGTGTTGATTGCCGGCAAAGGACATGAGCCGTACCAGATCATCGGCACGCAGAAGCATCCGTTCGACGATCGGCGTGTCGCGGCTGAAGCCATCGCCCTGAGTGCAGCAAAGGTGGGCGCTTCGTGACGTTCTTTTACGCCAAGAATCTGCGCCGTACGAGCAAGGGACGCTGGGTGCGGCCACTCATAGCGCCTCTGGACGTTGACGGCGTCGGGATCGATTCGCGCGCGGATCTGACCGGCAAGGCTTTCGTTGCGATTCACGGTGAGCATCATGATGGACACGACTACCTTGCCGAGGCGATCCATGCCGGCGCGCAACTGTTGATCGTTGATCGGGAACCGAGCCAGGAAACGCTCCCACCGGACACCGCCGTGTTGCTCGTCGACGACACACGCACAGCCTTAGCACGACTGGCGTCGGCCTATCGCCGGACACTGATCGATACAACCGTCATCGCGATCACCGGTTCGGCGGGCAAGACCACCACCAAGCAGCTTATCGATTCGGTGCTATCAACAACATTGCGCGGCACGGCTGCTCCAAAGTCCTTCAACAACGATATCGGCCTACCGCTCACCATCCTCGACGCTCAGGTTGATGACGCGTACCTCATCGTCGAAATTGGGGCGAACCAGCTCGGTGAGGTGAACACGCTGGCGGCCATCGCTCGACCCGACATCGCTGTTATCACCACCGTTGGGCGCGCACACCTCGAAGGATTCGCATCGGTCGAGAACGTCGCAAAGGAGAAGGCCGCGCTGCTGGATCATCTCAAATCAAACGGTCTCGGCATCCTTAACGCCGATGCGCCCCAGTTGCGCCACTACCGCGGCCAGGCGCAGTCGATCGTCTGGTTCGGCCTCGCCCAGGACGCCGGCCTGCGCCTCACGGATCGCGGCGCGTGCGATGAAACTTGGTGGTTTGAGGTCAACGGACAAGATCGCTTCGGGCTTGGACTGCCCGGGGCGCACAACGCCGTCAATGCCCTGGCGGCGGTGGCAGTGGGGCGGCGGCTGGGGCTTTCCAATCAGCAGATCGATCGAGGACTCGCCCAGTGCGAGCCGATCGCCATGCGGATGACGTGCCACAAACTCGGCGACATGACGATCTACAACGACGCCTACAACGCCAACCCCGACTCGATGATCGCAGCTCTGGACACCTTCGCTGAACTCACGATTGATGCTGACCGGCGCGTCGTCATTCTCGGCGACATGCTGGAACTCGGGGCCCAGGCGGAGGCGCTCCATACTGAGATCGGGCGCTATGTGATCGACCTGGACCGCAGGCTGCCGATCGCGCACGCCGTGCTGATCGGGTCGTTGTCCTGTGCCGCCGCACGCGTGCTCACCCCGGCGTGGGGCGCTGACCGTGTGACGCACATGGACGAGCTCAACGAGCAGACCGCTGCCTTCGCCGCGCAGAAAGTCCATCCAGGCGACCGGGTGTTATTGAAAGGCTCCCGCAGCATGGGGCTGGAACGAATGCTCGACGCGCTGACCGTCGCGCCGACGGTCGCCAAGACTGTCGTCGCGGCAACCCCCTGACGGTTGGTGAAACCTCATGCTGTACTACCTGCTCACGAAGACCAGCGACCGGCTCGATGAGATCGGGCTTTACTCGCTGTTGCAGGTCTTTTATCAGCTCGAGTTCCGCGCGTTCGTCGCCGTCGTGTGCAGCTTCCTCGTCGTTCTGCTATTCGGGCGCAAGACGATCCGCTGGCTGATCAAACAGAAGATCGGCGATTCGCCGGAGTTCTACCACGCCGACCTCAACGAGATCATGGCCCGCAAGGCCGCGACGCCGACCATGGGCGGCATCCTGATTTGCGGGTCGATGCTATTGACGATCCTCCTGTTCGCCGACCTGACGAATCGGTTCGTGATGCTCGCGCTGATCGTGCTGGCGTGGCTGGCGGTCCTGGGCGGTTTCGACGATTGGCTGAAACTCACATCCGCTCGGCGTGCGCCGGGCTCGCGCGAGGGGCTGCATGCTTGGGAGAAGCTGCTCTTTCAGCTCGGGATCGGCGCCGTGGCCGGGTACTTCCTGTATCGCCACGGCATCGGTAGAGAAACCCACCACGTACTGACGCTGCCCTTCCAGCGCACGTATCAACCCGGCACGACCCAACTCGAGAGCTCCGTGATCGTGCTCAGCGGCGTTGCGTTCGTACTCATCGCGACGATCCTCATCGCCGGCACCTCCAACGCGGTCAACCTCACCGACGGAATGGACGGCCTGGCGCCGGGCACGCTGGCGGTGGCGTCGTTTGCGCTGATGGTCCTGTGCTTTATCGCCGGCAGCTTCGACACCGCTCGGTTCCTGATGTTTCCCCACATCGACGGCTCCAAGGAGTTGATGATCGTGACCGGGGCCATGGCCGGCGCATGTCTGGGGTTCCTGTGGTTCAACTGCGCGCCGGCGCAGGTCTTCATGGGCGATACCGGCGCGCTGCCGCTGGGCGGGTTGATGGCCTACATCGCCGTCGCCATTCGCCAGGAAATCCTGTTGCTGGTGATCGGCGGCGTGTTCTTCATGGAGATGGCCAGCGTGATCCTCCAGGTCGGCTATTTCAAATGGACGGGCGGGAAGCGCATCTTCCGCTGCTCGCCTGTACACCATCACTTTCATTTGGGCGGATGGTCCGAACCGCAAGTTGTGACGCGGTTCTGGGTGCTCGCCGTCGTCTTCGCGATGATCGCGTTGGTCTCGATCAAGTTGCGGTAGAAATGGCAACGGCCGGTGCGTGTATCACGAGTTTTACATAACGCGATACTCGCGGTGGTGCGCACGAACGGTGCGGTCCCGAAAGTCGATCGTTACGGAATCACCTGATCGAGATCGAGCATCGACCCGGCCACGTTGGGCGCTTCGATGAAACGATAGGTCCGTAGCAACGTGACCAGATCGCGCAGATCATCCGGCAGCACCGCTTGGAACGTCATCGGCTCGTTCGTCATCGGATGCGTGAAGCCGAGCAGCGCCGCGTGCAGCGCCTGGCGAGGCATCAACGAATCGCGCGGCGACCGATCGCCATCGCCGGCGGGCCCCGTCACGTCGCCGACCGTCAGGTGTCGGCCTCCATACATGTCATCGCCGACGAGCGGATACCCAAGATGCAACATGTGCACGCGAATCTGATGCGTTCGTCCCGTCTTGAGCTCCAACTCCACCAGGGTGAAATCCTTATACACCTCGCGTACGCGGTAAATCGTGACCGACGACTTGCCCGTGTCATCCCAGCGCACGGCGTACTTGTGCTTGGCCGTGGGATGTTTACCCAACGGGATGTCGATCACATCTGCCAGCGGTTCGACCTGACCGTGAACGACGGCCAGGTACCGTTTGTTGACTTGTCGCTGCTCGAATTGTTTGGCCAGCCGCCAATGCGCCGTTTCAGACTTCGCGAACACCAGCGCGCCGCTGGTATGCCGATCGAGCCGATGCACCACGCCGGGACGCGCGAACGCTTCCCCCACATTGGAAAGCTCGCCGCCCGAGCGGTGCTGAAAGTGATAGGCCAGGGCGTTGATGAGCGTGCCCGAGCGATTGCCGCGGGCCGGGTGCACGATGATATCGTCACGCTTGTCAATCACGATCAACGCATCGTCCTCATACAGGACGTCCAGCGGAATATCCTCGGCGGGGATATGGGTGCTCGGTGGGGGCGGAAGGACGACCACGACCTCGTCGCCGAGATGCAGCCGCGTCGAGGGCTTGGGCGACCGCCCGTTGACGGTGACGGCCTGCTCCTTGATGATGTGTTGCAGCGACGTTCGACTGAGGAACGGAATCCGATCGACGAGATACCGATCGACGCGCTTATTTAGGTCACGGCTGAGCTTGAACCGGACGCAGATGGGCGATTCATCATCACCCAGTTCGGCTTCATACAACGCGAACAACTTCTCACGATCGACCTTGCCGCCCGGAGCGATCAGCTCCGGCCGGTCCTCAAGGGGCCGAGGGCGGGAACACGAAGGCATCGGCAGGCTCGTCGGATTGAAGGAGATCGCGCAGCGCGCTATCGAGGGTCGCCGGCTCCAGCACCAAGGACGCGGCTTGTGAAGGAAGATCGTCCTCGGCCGGCAACGAGATCGCGCGCGAAAACGCCTCGACCGACTCGGCCAAGTCTTGGGACCGCTTGGCGAGCCGAGGAAACTCCGTACCCGCGCGATCGGCGGCCAGCTCATACCAGTGCCGCGCCTGCTCGGCGTCGCCGCGCGACTCCGCCACCGCCGCCCGTCCGTTCATCGCCCCAATCGTAAAAAGAGCGGTCTCGGGCGAGGTATCGTCCGCGTCGATCACGGCCTGATAGATGCGATCGGCTCGAGTCAGGTACGTGTCTCGATCCTCATCCGACAGTGACTCAACCGTGGCGGCGCTCAGATCAGCGCCAAGCGGCGCCTGAGCGATGACGGCTTGCAGGTACACGTCCGCGGCCCGCAAGTTGGCCAAGAGCGCAAGTCCGCGGAGGTCGGCATATTCCGCCGCCACGTCCTCGAGACTGCCGGGCAGTTGGGCTGAAAGGAACGCCGACCAGCCCGCATTGAGATGATCGTGCTTTTGCTGCTTGAAGCGCACAATCAGCAGCCACGCCGCAAGCCCGATGAGAACCACCAACAGGTACGTCGGGCCCTTCGTCTTGAGCCAGTCAACGAAATCCTCGTTGATC
>JACZXL010000086.1 GCA_022571635.1 Planctomycetota bacterium | reverse complement strand
CTGCGCGTCCTCGTCGGCGGCGTCATCTGGTGGGTTCTCCTGACCGTGGCGATCCTGGCGATCACCCGCCATCGCCGCCAAGCTCATCTGCCGGTCACCTAGACGACTCGCACCACCACCTTCATCAAACGCTCGCGGAACCTTCGGACGCATCTGCGCGCGCAGGCGTGACCGCTCGTCCCTATAGGGGACGGTCTTCTCACCATGCCCGCTTTTCGAAACAGACGCGATGCGCTCGCTCGAATCGAGGCCCTACGCCTCCAGGATGCCGTCGCCCTCGCCCGCAAGCTCAAGTGCTTTGATCATCCAAAGGCCTGGCCCAAACTCCCCGATTCGCGCGGGATCGACAAGGCCGGCTTTCGCAAGCTGCTCGAACACGAACTCTCGCGCCCCGATCATCCGCTGAATTGGCACAAACGAGCCGTCGCCGAAGCCCTCAACCAACCTCGCGCGCGCCAAATGTACTTTACCATTCGACGAAACCTCTGGTCCTGGCCGGAATTTCTCACGCTCACCGCCAGCGCTCGACTCATTCTCGAAATCGTCATCGAACTCGCACGCGACGAGGCCTTCCCCTGGTACGTCAACGTCCAGGCCCGGGAGGTCATGCGCCTCGCTCGCCTCAATCATGCCTCCATGGCCATGCGCTTGCGCGAGCTTGAATGCTTCTGCGTGACTTGTCCCGCGCGACGCATCAGACTGTTTGACGATCACACCGGCGCGCCTTCAATCGTTCTCGCATCCAACCTTCCCAAGTGGCCGTGCCCGGCCAACAACTGGGGCGTTGATCCCGACGAACCGCTGCAACCGATCGCCCAATGGGTCGTTCGCTACCGCCGCGGCATTCCCTGGAACGCCGGCCGGGCCGCCTGGTGGATCAACTACGATTTGCTTTGCGGTACCAAGCGTGTCCTATCGTGCTTTGAGGTTTCTCTGGACACGCTCGCCAAACCCTACGAATCGCGCAACCGCCGTCTCGGCGCCCGCCCCGGCATCACCAATGACGATGCGTTCCGAGCCCTCCAACGCTCCATCGCCCAACAAGGCCCGCTCCCCAAGCCCGGCCTCCGCGCACCATTCTGGGAGGGGATGGAGTAACGGTGCCTAAGCGAGCCGGGGCGTGCCGGATTCTGAGCGGCGAGAGGGTATATGATCTCGGCTTCAGATGGCGCGCAGGCAGGCTCAACACGACTCCGACATACAGCGGGCTGACAAACTCAAGCGGCTTACCGTTGTAGCCTTGGTTTCGGACGATGATCTCCTTGATCGTCTCGTGCTCAAGGGCGGAAATGCGATGGGACTTACCGGCGAGGTGTCCGTCCGGCAGTCGATTGATGTAGATTTTTCGATCGACGGTGACATCGCGGAACTGGGCTCACTGGAGGAGATCCGTGAGTTGATGGAACGACTTCTACTTGAGACGTTTCGAGAAGCAGGATACGAGGTATTCGACGTAACGCTCGAGCGGCAGCCACCCAATCTTCAGGACGACGTTCTCGGGGATTTCTGGGGCGGATATAAGCTCGCTTTTAAGGCGCTGGACGCTGCAACATTCAAGTCACTTGATCAGGAGGAGAAGCGGCGACGACAGGCGATCGTTGTCGCGCCAGGTGTTCGACGAACGTTTACCGTCGATCTCAGCAAGCATGAATGCTGTGACGAGAAGGTCCTGCGCCGGGTGGACAACCACAACGTCTATGTCTATTCGGAACAGATGCTGGTCTGCGAAAAGATTCGCGCGATCTGCCAACAAATGCCTGAGTATCGCCAGATCGTCAAGAGCCAGTCCGCCAAACCACGAGCTCGCGACTTCTTCGACATCCATCACATGATCACCAACTACGGTGTTGACGTATCAACCGATGAGTTCTGGCATACGCTCACAGGCATGTTCAACGCGAAGAAGGTGCCGCTCTCGTTGCTCAGGCGCATTTCCAAACATCGCGAGTTTCATCGCGACGATTTCGGATCTGTTCGAGATACCGTCGCCGCTAGCATAGAATTGGGTGAGTTTGACTTCTACGTAAACTTTCTGGTAGAGAGGCTGGCGCCACTAAAAGCCCGTTGGGAAGTGGAGCCGCCATCGCTTTGAGTAATCAGGTCGCTGCATGGCGTAGGTGAGATAGAAGTCGAACTCGAACTCCTCAGTGCGCAGCAAGTCCAAGCGTTTCTCCGGAAATGCGCCCGCCCGCTCCATGTAGAAACCCACCGCCTGCTGGTATGGGTATGTGAAGTCCATCTTTCGTAGCATCGCCACCAGGCGATTGACTTGGACGCGATCCGCGGCACGCCGATACGCCTCAAGAACCTCGGCGACACCGCCGGCATATGACGGTCTGACGGTGATATCGATGAGAGTGCGCTCGATTCCCGTAACGCGGATGGGACATTCATTCGCATCGGTAGCGCCGATGACGCCGAGTTGGCCCGTGTGCTTACCGTTGAGAACGCACAGTCGACGCCGACCGAAAGGTGCGATGTTCTTGCTGGTTCGTTGCGGTCGCTTGAAGGCCCTGTCGATCGTCTCCTGCGTCGGCAGTTGGGCCGGCTTCGGTTGCGGCCTCTGCTCGTGATTGACATAGATCGTCTCAGGCAGTTGGTCGGTCAACTCGTGCAGGTGCATGGCCATGTAGTGGCTGAGGTATCCATCAGTCTTGACAGCCGAGGCAATGGAGTAGGGCGAAACGTCTCCCCACGCGAAGACGGTCTCGGCACGATGGGGGAGTTTGAAGTGAATCCTGGAGAGCGGTGTATTCTTGAGGAGATACGCGATGAACTCCTCCAGCGTCATGCTTTCCTTTAGTCGCCAGTTCTTGCGGTGTTCTTCAAGGATCCGGCCTAGTTCCGGGCGCTTGAAGGCCGGCCGTGGCTGGTCTTCGAAGCACGCGACGATGTCGGGCTTGGCAATGGTGATGCGGGTGCGTGCCACGGATGATCCTCAACGGCAACCTTGGTGGTGTAGTATAAATACTACACCACCAAGGTTGCCGTTGATCGTAGCCCAACTGGTTCTTGGGCTAGCACCAAGCCGTCTGTAGTATATATACTACAGACGGCATGATGTTTGTCGTCACCACAGGAGCTGATCAGGGCACGAGAACACCTCTCCAGGCAGCTTTGAGTGGTCCGGCCCTGAGACAAGGGCGTGGAGCGGCCTGGAATCGGGATCTAGAACATGAGCTGGGTCACGACCGTATGTAGTATATATACTACGTACGGTAGTGATGATCGTCGTTGTTGGGGGGTTGATTATGGGATATTCCGGACAGCCTCCTATTCCCCTGAGTTTCGCTCTGCCACGACGGCAGCGCGAAAACGCAAGCCGATTGACCACCAAAGCGCAAACAAAAGCCGCAACCAATCCCGATGGAATCGGGACGGCTTTACACTGATCAATTGTGTTCAGGTATCGGTCCTACCCCGATGCCCAGTGCCAAATGTCGAAGATCCGCCGGGGCGGGGCTAGTGCCTACTCTTGTTTTTGGATTTGCCAGTATTCGAGCTCGATCGGGGCTTGTCGGCCGAAGATGGTTACCAGCACGCGCACCAGGCCCTTGTCCGGCAGGACTTCGTCGACGGTGCCTTCGTAACTCTCGAACGGGCCCTCGGTGATCGTGACGTTGTCGCCCACGTCAAACTCCATCTTGACGGTTGGCGTCTCTTCCGGCCGGCGCGAGTCGAAGAGCATCTTCTCGACCTCTTGGGTCTTCATCTGGGTGGGTCGCCCGGCCGTGCCGACGAAGTCGCCGACGCCGGTGGTCTCCTTGATGAGGAAGAAAACATCCTGGGGGATGCGACCGTCCGGCTCGAGCTGCATCTCCACGAAGATGTAACCGGGGTAGAGCTTGGTCTCGGCGATCCTCGTCTTGCCGCCTTTGAGCGTTTTGGTCTTCTCCGTGGGGACCATGATTCGCCCGACACGGGTGTCCAGGCCCTCGATCTGGACCTTGCGAAGCAGCGTGTCGCGGACGTAGCTCTCCTTGTTGGAGGCGACGCGCAGGACGAACCAGTCCATGCCCTCGCGGTACATGGGCAGGTCGGCGGCGGGGTCGAAGGGTTTCTCCTCGCCCGCTTCGGCGTCGGCGGTGGCGGCTTCCCCGGCGGGCGACTTCTTGCGCCGGCCCTTCTTGGACGACGGCGGCGCGGGCTTGGAGGTCGGGACCCCGGCCGCGGCCAGCGTGGACCCGGCGGACCTCTTCGCAACCAGCTTCGGCTTCGACTTCGACTTCGAGGCGCTCTCGGGCGACTGGGGCGAGGGGCGCGGTTCGGACGCGGCGATGTCCGTCGCCCCGGCGCCCGATTCGGTGCTCGGCCCGTTCTGCGGTTCCGCCTGGCTGTCCATTTCGTCTATCACGTTCGTGATCCGTTCGTGTTCGGACAATGACGCACCCATCATCCCAGCACTTTGATCCAACGGAAGAAGGGGGTGAAAATCAGATAATCAAGGACGAAGATGGCCACCGCGATGAAGAACGTCAAGCCGATCACCACCCGCGTTGAAGCCATGATCTCACGGCGGGTCGACCAATTGACTTTCTTCATTTCTCCTTCGGTGGCGATGAGGAAGTCTACGACCTTCGGCTTGAGGCAGACCAAGTAGTACAGCAACCACCCGCAGAAGCCGAGCAGGGCGACGGTGGCCCCTCCTTGGACATAGATCGTCTTGGAGGAGCCGAGCCCCAAGTTTGGAATCTGTTGCCACATCCACGCCACGCCCATGGCGACGATTGTCCCGCCGGCAATCGCGGTCATCAGCCTCGTCCAGTAGCCCTGTCCCTGTTTGTAGATTCCGAATGCCATCGGGTCACGCTCTTGTTCGGATGTCGTCGTGCGTCCGAGATGAGCCAACACGCCAGGGGTGACTCGAACACCCAACCTGCGGATTTGGAATCCGCTGCTCTGCCAATTGAGCTACTGGCGTCCGGTTATTCCGTTCGGACTTCTGTCTGATTTTTTTTTCCCGCGATCACTTGCGCTTGATCTTATGCAGCGTGTGCTTCCGTAACCGCGGGGAATACTTTTTGAGGCCGGCCTTGATTTTCTCGGCGATCCCGCCCTTGACACGGATGCTCGTGCGATAGTTCAGGTCGCCGGTTTCGGTGCATTGGAGCCACACGTGCTCGCGGTCTGCTGCCTTTTTTGCCATGACGATGCCTTCGCTAAAGGAGCCTCCGGGACCGACGACCGCAGCCGCCGCGCCGAACGCCGGGTATCACTAACTACTCGATGATCTTGACCACCACGCCGGAGCCGACCGTGCGCCCACCTTCGCGGACGGCGAACCGCAGGCCTTCTTCCATCGCGATGGGCTTGCCCTCGAGATCGATGAGCATGGTGACGTTATCGCCCGGCATACACATCTCCGCCCCGCCGAGGAGCTCGAGCTTCCCGGTCACGTCGGTGGTGCGAAAATAGAACTGCGGCTTATACCCAGAGAAGAACGGCGTGTGCCGTCCGCCCTCTTCCTTGGTCAAGACGTAGACCTCTGACTCGAACTTCGTATGCGGCGTGATCGAACCGGGCTTGCAAAGCACCTGCCCGCGCTCAACGTCGTCTTTTTCGATACCACGTAGGAGCGTTCCGCAGTTGTCGCCAGCTTGTCCTTCGTCCAACGTCTTGTTGAACATCTCGACGCCGGTGACGATGGTCTTGCGGTTCTCCTCGGCGAGTCCGACGATTTCGATTTCGTCGCCGACATGGACCCGGCCGCGCTCGATTCGCCCGGTGACGACGGTCCCGCGGCCCTTGATCGAGAACACGTCCTCGATGGGCATGAGGAAAGGCTTGTCGGTCTCGCGCGTCGGCTCGGGGATGTAGTTGTCGAGGGCCTCGATGAGCTCGTCGATCGACTTGCAGGCCTCATCGTCCTTGCCTTCGGCCTCCATGGCCTTGAGCGCTGAGCCCTTGATGATCGGGATCTCATCGCCGGGGAAGTCGTACATCGACAACAGCTCACGGACTTCCAGTTCGACGAGTTCAAGAAGCTCCGGATCATCGACGGCATCGACCTTGTTCAAGTAGACGACCATCGCCGGCACGCCGACCTGTCGCGCTAGCAGAATGTGCTCGCGCGTTTGCGGCATCGGTCCGTCAGTTGCGGCGACGACGAGAATCGCCCCGTCCATCTGGGCTGCGCCGGTGATCATGTTCTTGATGTAGTCGGCGTGCCCGGGGCAGTCCACATGCGCGTAGTGGCGCACGTCGGACTCGTATTCCTGGTGGCTGGTCGCGATCGTGATGCCGCGAGCCTTCTCCTCCGGGGCATTGTCGATCTGGTCAAAGGTCCGAACCGTCGCAAGATTCTTCTGCGCCTGGCGCATGGTGATGGCCGCGGTGAGGGTGGTCTTGCCGTGGTCGATATGACCGATCGTGCCGACGTTCACGTGAGGCTTCGTTCTTTCGAAAACAGCCTTCTTAGCCATCGCTGAAAATCTCCAACAAGTCGCTGCGCAGGGCCTATGGAATCAGGCCCGGCTCAATGTCATGCACTCGTCGATCACGGACGCTCCACGATCGACGCGGTTCGGGACGCCTGGGTAGGGTACCCTCTTGAAGCCGCCGATGGGACTTGAACCCATGACCTCACCCTTACCAAGGGTGTGCTCTACCACTGAGCTACGGCGGCCGGTCGACGGATTCATGCTGGGCCAGCCTGGGCCGGTCCCGATTGAAAAACCGTCCCGAGCCGGGACGGAAGGACAAAGTGTAGCCGCTTTGAGCACCCTGGCAAGGCCCCGCCGCAAGATTGCCCGACGCCCGCCGGACAGGACGCCGCCTCAACGAGGCTGGAATCACCCCGGCCCTAGTTCGGTGTGAGGTTGAGGTTCTGGATCCGGATACCGCGACCGTGGTCTTGAGGAACGGCGGGATCCCCCTGGAGATCGTCCAGGTTCTTCCATATCCCTTGCGGACCGACGTGCCCGTCGAGGAACAGCATCAGGCAAGTCTCCCCGGCGTAGCGGAAGTCCACCTCGATCGTCGGTTCCCCGCCGCCAAAGTCGTCAGTGTCATCGGCGGGCCCGGTGGGCCGCTCGCGATCGAACGGTTCCGGCTCGTCCTGGATGATCTCGCCGTAGAAGGAATCGACAAGGTACATCGACTGCTCTGGGACCTTGATCTGTGCGGTCGTAAACCAGCCGCTGTCGTCATGGTTGGGGTTGGCGTCGAAAAAGTTGTTGGCAGCGAAGAATCCGGGTCGGCCCCGCTCCTGAGCCCCGGTCCCGAACGGCGTGGGGCCGTCGCCGCCTACGATCTGGTCCGTGTTCTGCGCGGCGGAGCGGAATGGGTTCGGCAGGTCGCCGCCCACGATGTTGTAAAGCTCGATATCCGGCGAGTCGAAGCGGTACTCGTGCCCGGGCCCATCAGGGGGGCCCACCTGCGCCTCCGGGAACCTGGCCACTTCATAGACCGTCCACAAGATGTCACTCCACGTGCCTTCGTGCTCGGACCCTACCTCCACCTTGGGGCCCTGGCTGATGATCGACCGAACCTTCCCGGGATAGGAGTTGTCGCTGTAGTCAAACTGGCTGGGGAGGATGAACTCCCGGTTGTCCGACGAGTACAGCCGCATCCAGGTGGCGATCTGACGCATGTTGGCCATCGACTTGGTCATCAACCCGCCGCTTTTGACCGCGGCCAGGGCGGGCAGCAGGATCCCGATCAGCAGCACGATGAGCCCGATGACGACGAGCAGCTCGGTGATGGTGAACCCGCGACGGCGATTGTGTCTTGCGAGCAAGGTGATCATGGCGGTGATCCTCTCCCAACTGGGGTAAGAAGTCCAGGGTCAGCGGTGCCGATTCCAGATGCCACAAGGCCGAGAATTGGCCCGGCCCGCCTGTCCAACGCCGTCAAAATGATACGCCCCAGCGTCGCCCGTGGGTGCAGAAAACTGGGCCGCACAGCCTGGTGGGCTCCGAATCGATCGACGCCGGTCGGGTCGGACCCGGGGAAAGGTACTGGACCGAGGATCTTCAGGACTCAAGCCTGACGATTTGTACTCACCCGAGGTTCATGGTCATGAGGAACTCGGCGTTGGAGTTGGTCTTGGCGAGTCGGCCGCGCAGCAGCTCCATCGCCTCGATCACGCTCATGTCGGAGACGACCTTGCGCAGCCGGCCGACGAGTTCAAGTTCCTTGGGATCGAGCAGTAGCTCTTCGCGCCGGGTGCCGGAGGCGGGAATGTCGATGGCGGGCCAGATGCGCTTCTCCACGAGCTTGCGGGTCAAGTGCAGCTCGGCGTTCCCGGTGCCTTTGAACTCCTCGAAGATGACTTCATCGGCCTTGGAGCCGGTGTCAACAAGGGCGGTCGCGATGATGGTGAGCGACCCGCCGTTCTCGATATTTCGGGCTGAGCCGAAGAATTTCTTTGGCTTGATAAGGGCTTTGGTGTCGACGCCGCCGGTGCCGATCTTTCCGGTCGTGGGCATGGCATTGTTGTAACCGCGGGCGAGGCGGGTGATCGAATCGAGCAGGATCACGACGTCTTCGCCGAACTCGACGAGACGTCGGGCCTTGGCGGTGACCATCTCTGCGATCTGGATGTGTCGGGTGGCCTGCTCGTCGAAGGTGGAGGCGACGACCTCGACGGACTCAGGCGTGTTGCGGCGGAAGTCGGTGACTTCTTCGGGACGCTCGTCGATGAGCAGGACGATGACGTGTACGTCGGGATGGTTCTCAGCGATGGCCTTCGTGATCTGCTGGAGGATGATGGTCTTGCCGGTTCGAGGCGCGGCGACGATGAGCGCGCGCTGGCCGAACCCGAGCGGCGTCACGAGGTCGATGACGCGGGTCTCGATGCAGTCGGCCGTGGTCTCGAGATGGAAGCGCTTGTCAGGATGCAGTGGGGTGAGGTTCTCAAAGGTGGGCAGATCGTGGAGCAATCTTGGATCACGCCCGTTGACCTCTTCCACACGGAGCAGGGCAAAATACGTCTCGGTCTCCTTGGGCGGTCTGATGAGACCGCGAACGACCTGGCCCTTTCTCAGGCCGAAGCGTCTGATCTGCGACGGGCTGACGTACACGTCGTCAGCCGAGGGCAGGTACGAGTATTCGGGACTGCGGAGGAAGCCGAAGCCGTCGGGGAGGACTTCCAGTGTCCCCTCGCCCATCATGAGCCCTTGCCTGCGGGCGCGGGACTTGAGGATCTCGAAGACCAGCTTCTGCTTGGGCAGCACCCTGAACTCGTGGATGTCCTCGTCCTTGGCGAGCTTGGCGAGCTCCTCGGTGCTCATGTGCTGGAGCTTGGCGAGACTGATGTCGTCCTTCTTCGCCTGCTCGTATCGGTCGTCCGTGTCGTCGGCTAGGGCCGCGGCTTCGGCGTCGAGATCTGCATCGGAGGGAACCTCGCCCGGCTGGATCGTGACGGTCATTATCGGGCTGTCGCCGTGGCGATTCTTCTTTCGTTTGCGGTACTTTTTGGTAGCCATGAATCTGATGTACTCCGGGTGGAGAGCGCCGCGCCGGTTACTCCGCGGGCCTGAGTCTTTTTGGAAATGCGCCCTACGTCGGTACGCAGGCGATAGTAAACAGGGGTCGGGTATGGAGGATGGCGCGACGGCAGGCTGGTCGTACGTCGAGCGCTATTGAATCAGGCGCTCCGAGTCGTCCGTCAGGCTGTTCATCCTTTTACTCACCGCGAGACGGGTTCGTCATCGCGGATGAGATTGAACAATTTCGCGAAGGGTTCGGCGGACCTGTCCGGCCAGGGACTGTAGATCGCCATTGTTGTCTATGACATAATCGGCCCTGATCCGCTTGGCGTCAAGTGGTAATTGCGATTCTTCTCGCTGATTCATCTCCTGCTCGCTCCAGCCGCGCTTTTCTGCGAGACGAGCGAGGCGGCGGGATCGGTCGGCCTCGACGAATATGACGGCGTCGCATTGCCGGTCCACCCCCGCCTCGATGAGCAGGGGTGCGTCAATCACCAAGGCTGGCGCCTCGTCGGGTGCGGTCCTGAACATCGCCAGGCGGCGCTTCTCAATCCAGGGGTGGACGAGTGATTCTAGGCGTTCTCGTTCCGCCGGACGAGCAAAGACGATCCGGGCCACGGATCGGCGATCGATCCGGCGGTCCGGAGCGAGGATTCCTTCGCCCCACCACTGCACGAGGGTTTTGTGGACGGCCGGGTCACACAGGGCTTCTCGCGCCAGGTCATCGGAATTGACGACAAAACAGCCGAGCTCGCCGAGCACGCGAGCCACGGCACTCTTGCCGGCGCCGATCCCGCCGATCAGACCGATGATGGGCTTGGGTAAAGAAGGCATCAAGGCATCGAGGCATCGAGGGATCAAGAGGCGAGCGTTTCAGGAACTGACCACCGGTGACCAGGTTGTTCCGCTCGGTCCGTCTTTGATCGCGATGCCCATCTCCAGCAGTTCATCACGAAGGCGATCGGCGGCAGCCCAGTCCTTGGCGGTGCGAGCGGCGTTGCGCTGCGCGATCATCGTCCCGATCAGTGAAACGTCCAGGTCGGACTGAGACACAGACGCTTGGCGTTCCAATTTGAGCACGCCCAGCACGGAATCCATGGCCCGCAGCGCGCGCAGTTCGTCGGCGTAGGTGCCGGCGCCGTGGCCGGCTGGCGGTTTGCGAGACGTATCATGCCGGCTCGCCGCTTCGTTCAGCGTGCCGATCGCTCCGGACACATTCAGATCAGCGCAGAGCGCGGCTTTGAATGCCGGGAGCGCCGCGGTCAAAGGACCCGGTTCGTCCAGCGGGGCCGCACTGTTCTCGTCGAGCCAATCATGAAGTCGAGACCAGCGATCGACTTGTCTTTGGGAATCGGTGAGTCCTTGGAAGGTGAAGTTCGCCTGTGAACGGTAATGCGTCTTGATGAGTTCCAAACGGATCGCAGCGGGTGAAGCGCCCTTGGCCATGAGATCGCGCAAGGTATAGAAGTTGCCTTTGCTCTTGGACATCTTCTGGCCTTCGACGATGAGAAAGCGCGTGTGGAACCAGTAGCGGGCAAAGTGCGCTTGACCCGTCGCCCCGCACGTCTGGGCGATTTCACATTCGTGGTGGGGGAAGATGTTGTCCTCTCCCCCGGAATGAATGTCGATCACGCCGTCAGTGTTCGCCCCGAGCAGGGCCATGGCCATCACCGAACATTCCAGGTGCCAGCCGGGATACCCTTCGCCCCAGGGGCTGGGCCACTTCATGACGTGACTGGGGTCGGGCTTCCAGAGCATGAAGTCGGCGGGGTGTTTCTTGACGGCCTGCGTGGCTTCGTTGACGCGCCCACCTTCGCCGGAGCGAATCTTGTCGGGCGAATTGCCCGAAAGCCGGCCGTACGCGGGGAACGATTGGACACTGAAGTACACCACCCCATCATCGGCGAGGTAGGCGTGATCATTCTCGATCAGCGTTGCCACGAGCTGGATCATCGGCTCGATATAGCGGGTCGGTCGCGGCATCAGCTCCGGACGTTCGTCCGCCTCGTGAATGAGCTTCAGGCCGAGCCGGCGAGCATCATCGACAAAGGCATCGGCATAGAAATCAGCGACGGCATAGGGATCGGTTGGATCAATCTCTGCCGCGTCGGCTGGCAACTTGCCGCTTTTCTTGGCTTGAAGCAGACGGTTGGCGGCCACCTGCATCTTGTCCTCTCCGGCGCCGTCGGCGATGTCGTCGTCGGTCATGTGTCCGACATCGGTCATGTTCATCACGTGCTCGACCTCGTAGCCGACCAGCTCGAGCGTACGGCGCAGGACATCCGCGTTGAGGAACGATCGGAAGTTCCCGATGTGGGCGTAGTCGTAGACGGTCGGCCCGCAGGAATAGAAGGTGACGCGCTTGCCCGCGGGATCAAGCGGCGTGAAGTCCTCCTCCTGGTTGGTCAGCGTGTTGTACAAACGCAGCGTCATGGAGCGAACACCGTATGTATACGGGGGTGACTGGGCAAGTGCGCTTTCCGCCTACGCTTTGGCAGTAGGATTGTCCGTCCATGGCCGATGTGGTTGCGCCGGCTCGCCGATGCAGATCTGGCCGGGCGGCAGGTCACGAAACGCGCTGGACCGCGCTGCGAGCAGGACGCCGTCGCCGATTGTGACGCCGGGCCCGACAAACGCGTCCGCCGCAATCCACACGTTGCGGCCGATGGTGATGGGGCATCGAAGGATCCTCATGTCGCGGCTCGTGTAATCGTGAGTCCCGGCACAAAGGTGTGCGTACCGGCTGATACGCGTGCCCCGGCCGATGGCGATCGTACCCATGCAGTTGACGATGGCTCCGTGGTCGATGACCACGTCCGGCGCGATCTGTAAGTTCCACGGGAAATCGATTCGAACGGACGGCGCAACGACCGCCGTGCGATGGATTCTCGCGCCAAACATTTTCAGCAGCGATCGTCGCCATGCCTTACACGCGGTGGGGCTCCAGCGAAAGAGGGTAAACCGCACGATCGACCACCAGAATCCCCTGACCCGTTCGCCAGAGGACTGATCGAGAAACGCGCGACGCTTCAGATCGGGAACCTCAGTCATCTGCGCTGCCGGCTCGTTCATCGCAACACCCGTTCCTTGACGGGCTTGGCGGGATTGCCAACGTAGACCTGCTTCTCGGCGAGATCCTTGTACGTGCTGGAGCGGGCGCCGACGACGGCAAGGGAACCGACGTTGACGCCCGGGCCGATGAACGCATCCGCGCCGATCCAAACGTCGTCGCCGATCGTGACCGGAGCGCGGATCAGCCGAAACGTATGGTCGGCGTAGTCGTGCGTTCCGGCGCAAAGGTGCGCGTACTGG
>JACZXL010000085.1 GCA_022571635.1 Planctomycetota bacterium | reverse complement strand
GCGTCAACCTTTCCAACCAGGAGCTGTTGCAGCCGGACCTTCCCAGCGTGGTGCAGAGCCTTCTCGAGGAGACCGGCATCGAGCCCGGCGCCCTGCGCCTGGAAGTGGCCGAGTCCACCTGTACGGAGCGCCCGAAGGAAATCATTCCGATCCTCGAGCGCCTGAGGGAGCTCGGGGTGACGCTCGCCATGGATGACTTCGGGACCGGCCGGTCTTCTCTGAACTACCTGGACCGATTCCCGTTTGATTGCATCAAGATCGACCAGTGTTTCCTCGAGGGCGATCGGAAGACGCGCGACCGCGCAGCCATGATCCACTCCATCGTGGACCTTGCGCACAACCTCAACATGTCGGTCGTCGCCGAAGGCGTGGAGACCGAGGCTCACGTCAGCTTGCTTCAGGCCTTGGACTGCGACTACGCGCAGGGTTGGATCTTCAGCGAGCCGGTCAGTGCTGAGGAGGCCGAACATCTTCTCACAAGAGACGCAGGCATGAAGCTGGCCGGCTAACACACCTACCGCCCTTGCACACCCCCACGCCCCCTGCGCCGTTTTCTAAGCCATGATGCCACGATGCCTTGAGTCATGATGCCTTCTTCAGGGACACGGCCCTCAACTGGCGAGGAGGGTGAGGCGGTCGGATGCGCCGACGTTGCCGCTGATATCCAAGTCGGTTAGGCAGCATCCCTTTGCGCACGGAACCCAGCTACCCAGGAGCCCGAGTAGATCGACTACGCCAACAGCATCATCACCGCTCAAATCGGCAAAGGTGACTTGGTCAGCTGGATCGAACTGATACTCGTACGCGCCCATGTCCACGACGACAGGTACACCGCAGCCGGGATCGAAGTCCGCTTCGTCAGCGTTGAAGCGTGGGTTGCCATCCAGATCGACGGGGAACAGCTCGCACAAAAACGCCATCCTCGTCGCAGTCGTTCTCGTCGATCGGCACCCCCCAGTTGTTCCCGGCGTCGATGCAGGGTGAGCCAGGCATCAGACGAAAGTCGTCGTTGTCCGGATCGACGAACAACGGGTTATCGTCGATGTTGGCGGCGCCGATCCAGCCGTCCTGGATGTTGCTGTAGCTGACGACCAGGGTGCTGGATTGATCGATGTACAACCGCTCCGATCCGTTGCTCCAGACAACGGAGTTGGTGATCGTCGGGTTGCTCTTTCCGCCGAAGTAGGCGCCCTCGGGGTTCGCACCTCTAACGCATTGCTAGCGGCGGCGGCGACGAACGATCAAGCCCGCCACGCCCAGGAGGGCCAGCACCGATGGAGCCGGGATTTTCACGAGGTCGAAGCTAACAAAGCCGTCGGCTGCCCAGATATTGGGGGACATGTTGAGGCTAACCGTGTGGGCGGTCCAGGTGACGTCGCCGATGCTGATGCCGGGCCCCTCATTGGTCATGAAATTGGTAATCCCGACAATCTCAAAATCTCCAAGCACCCCGTCCAGGTCGCTGAGGACCAGCACCTCGCCCGCCCCCGTGGAAATGGGTGCTCCGAACACCGAGTACACATGCACGGAGAACGCACCGATGTCAACATTGAAGGCCGGCGTACCCACAAACTCGATGACGAATTCGACTCCGCCTCCGACGATAGCCGTCGGCGGGACGACCACGAAAGCCCCCGGGCCCCCGACGATTGCGCCATCCACCTCGTCGCCAAAGAGGTCGCCAATGAGATCAGCGTGTGCGACGGTAGGGGTTAGGGCGAGAACGGCCACAACGGCGAGGTTCCGCCCCAGAAATCGCGTATAGTCCATGTTCATGAACTTTCTCCTTCTTCTTTGAGGGCACGAGTTTCCACCCCGTGCTCGAATGACAGCCCCATCACCTCTACCCTCTGAGGGGTCGGCGGGCGTGGTCCCCCGTGACGCCACCGATCACACTACCAATTTCGAGGGGCGGCGCCAATAGAAAAACAGGTTTGTTTTGTGAGAGCACGTGGCGATCGCCGTGAGGGCAGGCCTGGTCGCGATCCGAAAGGCCGAAAAAGCTGCTTGGACCGCGAAATCGAGTTCGTTCGCCCCCTTCGCCATCCTCGCAGGAGCGGTGATTCTGGGTGTGGTGATGTTGACCGCGCTCTCGAGTATGGATGGGTCGAACCCAGTTTGAACACGAGCGAAGACGGCTCTATCACGGACCTCTTCGTGTTCAAAGGCTACCCGTCCAACGACATCCAGGCGGTCCGCCGGCGTCCGTGCCCCGATGCGACCGTTCGGGAACAGTGCACCACAGGTGGGCTGTATTCAAGCGGCGTTTGTGAGATATCAGCCCGGACTCCCTTGGCCCGCGGGCCCCGGCTGAATGAAAAAACTCGGCGGGGTCGCGTACCACGAGAGCAGGCGGCTATCCCGGTCGTTCATTTTTCGTTCGGTAGCTGCTTGTTATGACCATCGACGCAGCAAGGCTCCGACCTTGGCGTCCCGCTCGAACACCAGCCTACGGGCACGCACCTTCACCACCCCATTCCGGGGCACCGACAATGGAGAACACAATGACCGTCCCGCCAATCGGTTTGCCAGAGCGGTGGAAACTTTGCGCATGGAGACACCACCGATGATCGCTACACGCACACCCGCACCAAGCGAGTCGCCGAAGCGATCACCAATATGCCGAGTCTCAAGTTGCGCGCAACAGGCACCGATGGCAATGACGGCGCATGCGCCCAGCATGCGGGACAGGGTGCCGAACAATGCCGCGATATGCCAGATTCAGCTCCGGTCAACGAGTCGCCGACGTTGACACCCGCACTAGCGACCCCAACAATGGGTGTGCGCACCCGGACAGGTGGCCGAGCGGCTGAAGGCACCGGTTTGCTAAACCGGCGTACCTCGTAAGGGGTACCGCGGGTTCGAATCCCGCCCTGTCCGTTTCTTGGACCGTCTGAGAGGGCGGGCGACGACTGGGCAGGGCCTGGCAAGCGGACCCGCCAAGGCCGATTGCGGCCCGCGCCCGGCGGAGCCGACACCGCATGAGCCGGGCTGGCGCCAATGGCTTGGCCGTGGCCTGAGGCCAGCATCCCTGGCGGATATCAACCTGGAGCGATATGTCGTAAGACCGCTGGTCGTGCGCGATCGGTAGCGGCCACCCCCAGCGTCTTTCTGGTCGCCGACGGGATTGGGACAGCGTACAAGTCACCAACAGGACAGCAGTTGCGATCGCGCCTGGCTGGTGTAGCGAACTGATTCAACCTGCACTCGAGTCGGTGGTTGTAGCCAATGACCAGCCCGAAACCCTCGGTTTGCGACGGGTTGCGAGCTTGGATTTTGGTGCCTGGACGCCCCGTGTTTTCTCACTGGGCCGGGGTACAGGGCGTTGTCCGGGGACCTGCCGCCGCCGGCCGCGGGCCGGGCGTCGTTGGAACCGCCGCAGAAGAATCACGAAAAACCCTATTTTTCTAGGACGAAGTGGTTGTCTTACCGCCCACGGCCCGCTACATTCTCGCGCAGAGACGGAAGGTAGATGGCTCCCCAGTCCAACAGATTCACACCCCCTACGAAAGGATTCACCACATGGCAACCGCCACCAAACCCAAGGCAATGAAGGCCAGGACCAAGTCACAGATCATCGGCGAGATCGCCGAACAAACCGAATTCACGCGCCGCGACGTCGCCGATGTGTTTGAAGTCATGGCCAGCCTGATCAAGAAAGATCTCGGTCGGCGCGGCCCGGGAACGTTCACCGTACCCGGGCTGATGAAGATTCGCGTGGTGCGCAAGCCGGCGCGGAAGGCGCGCAAGGGCATCAACCCGTTTACGGGCGAGGAGATGATGTTCAAGGCCAAGCCGGCCCGCAACGTCGTCAAAGTCACGGCGCTCAAGCGGCTCAAGGAAATGGTCTAGCGTTGCGAAGTCTGCACGGGACCAAAGACAAGAACGAAGTTCGCACGTAACGCCGCGCCGTCGCGCATCTTCGGCGCATCACATCGAACGCTCGCCGCTGGATTCGATCGAGAATTCAGCGGCGTTGTCGTTTTGGACTTGGTGATAAAGACCCAAGTCGCGGTGGGTGTATTCCACGGATAAGCGCGCCGATTCTCACTTTGATTTGAACCCAATGCGCGACGGAATCCAATGCGCTGCACGGTGTCTGTTGGGTGGTCGACCATGTGCGTGTCGTCAACGGGACGGCGCGACGGTTCGCAGCTCATGATCTTGCTGGAGGATCGTACAATGTATGCAAGACGCAACGCAAAGGATCGCTCCGCGTCGCGCCGCCGGCGTAACTGGTCAATCGGCGCGTGGGTGATAGGAATTCTACTACTTGGCATGTCGGCGCCGCTGAAGGCGAACGATCAGAGCGCCGGGCCGAGAAACGGTTCGCGCCAGGTTGAGTCGCGCGGACATTCACACGGCTCGCATGACTACCGAAGCCGGACGCAACGCCAGTTCGACCGCGGATACCGCGCCGGGTCGCACAACGGTTCAGAAGCCGGTTACTACGACGGGAAGTACGGCCGAGGATATCGCTCGCAGCCGGACCATGGCTACCACGGCCATTCTCGATACTTCGCCAAGGGGTACCGGAGAGGCTACCTCGATGCGTACGAAGAGGCGTACCACCGGGGTGAGCACGAGCGTCAGCATCAGCGGCGCCACGAGCGTCGTCGAAGCGGGCGTCACTGGTCATGGTCCTTTCAATGGTGATGTGTAAGGCACAAGCAGGTCGGGCACAGGTGGAGCCCGGCCTGCGTTCCTTCGCCGCTGATGGTAAAGTCATACCACTGAAAACTTCACCACAGATGGACGCGGAGGAAGGGATGAGCCATGAGCCATGAGCCATGAGCCATGAGCCATGAGGCATGAAGGCTGGTGCCGCCTGCGTGCCTTTTGTCGTCGCGATGCTGTCGTCATCACCGTTCATGTCGTCGTCGTTCGGGTTACGGTCAGCGATCGTTTTCCGCAGTTGCGTACGTAAACGCGTTGTTCATGCGCTGGATGAGCTCATCGGTGAGATCGAGCGAAGGTTCGGCGTGAATCATGGTTCGTGATGCGATTTGCTGCCGTACCTGGGCTGTTCGTGATAGTCGCGAGGATTCTTGGAAACGAAAGGCAGTCAGCACGTCCCGATTCAGGATGAGTTGGAACCGGCCTACCGCCAGCTGCTTCACGGCGTCGTTGGTTTTCCAATACATTTTCTGAAGGTTGAGCGCCAGCTGTAGGTCGAGCGTGCTCATGCTATATTCCGCGAAGGCTTGAGCGTCCTTCTTGGCTAGAAGGAGTTCGCGGGAGCGTTTGAGAAAGCGCGGAGAGGCCGGTTCTAGCGTATCGCGGTCTGCTTGCAACGCCGCAACGGCATCTTTTCTCAATTGCAGCTTCTCCAGAAGATCTCGTTCGAGCGTCTGGAGTTCTTGGTCAAGCGCCTCTTGCTCGTCGAGTTGGGCCCACAGCTTTGTAAGATCGACAGTCGCAATGCTTGTGGGTGTGGCTTGGGTTGACGTGGCCGTAGCCGGTGCGGTCCTATCGGGCCCGATCAGTACCACTACGAAGAGGGCGACCGCGAGCAAGGTGAAGTATTCGGAGCGTAAGCGCATCGGATGGATTCCTTGTGTAGTTCCGGTCAGGCTGACGCCGGGTATTTCGAGGGCCAAGGGGCATTGGGCGGATTCTACCAGGGGTTCGGCGGAGGCGCACCGCGCGCGGGGATTGCGTAGATTCGTTAGGCTGGAGCTGTGACGCTGCCCGCTGATCGAGGTCATGTTCAAACCGAGTGCCGCCACGAGCGGTCGATGAGGCTCGATGCGTTGGATACCCGAGCTTGCGTCGAGTTGATGATCGATGATCATCGGCGGGTGCCGGAGGCGCTTGGACAGGTAGCTGAGTCGCTAACCGAGCTGATCGACGCCGTGACGGTTCGTGTGCGGCGCGGCGGTCGGCTGATCTACTTCGGGGCCGGGACATCCGGTCGGCTCGGTGTGCTGGACGCCTCGGAGTGCCCCCCCACTTTCCAAAGCGATCCTGCGCAGATCGTCGGCATTATTGCTGGCGGTGATTCGGCGCTTCGCCGATCGTCTGAAGGCGCCGAAGATGATCCCAACGGTGCGGCCGAGGCGTTGGATGCGCTGCACTTGACGGCCGATGACACGGTGGTGGGGATCGCGGCGGGCGGAACGACGCCGTATGTTCTTGGCGCGATGCGGCTGGCGAAGGGCGCCGGCGCCTGTACGGCCCTGCTGACCTGCGCCGAGCCTGATTCCGTGCCCGAGGGATGCGATCATCTGATCGTTCTGAAGACCGGCGCGGAACTCCTGACCGGCTCGACGCGCCTCAAAGCGGGCTCGGCGACGAAGCTGGCGCTGAACATCATCACCACGACGCTGTTCGTTCGCCTGGGAAAGGTCTACAGCAATCTGATGGTGGACCTGTGCGCAACGAACGAAAAGCTGACGGACCGGGCGATTCGCATCCTTATTGAGCTATGTCCGGAACTGGAACGTGAGGATTCATCGCAGCTGCTCGGCCACGCCGGCGGTGAGCTGAAGACGGCGATCGTGATGCAGCGTCTCGGTGTGAATTCCAAAGAATCGCGCGTGCTATTGGAGGCTCACGGTGGTGCATTGGGTCGCATCCTTCGCGACTGATTGGGGCTGCTCGGTCCAGCGGGCACGGCGGTCGGTGACTTTGCCTGGTTTGGGCCGGTGGTTATCCTTTTGATTTGGCTACCTGAAGTCGAGACAGAGATAGGCCTACACTACGCAACGGATGGAATTGGATCGACCAGTTCTGGTGACAGGCACGCCTCGCGCCGGCAAGACGGTTATCGCGTGGATGATCGCTCTTGCCCCGGAGTTTGCGTATGTCGGCGAGCCGCTGTTGATCTGGGATTTTGGTCTCGGCGCGCGCGATGACGATCGCCGGGAGGCGGCCGAGGTGACCGATCGTGTTCGGCAGCACATCGTCGACGCATGTGCCGCGCTGGTGGCTGAGACGGGCAAACGACGCTATGTGGATGCGCTTTCATATCACGCGCTTCGCGTACCGTTTGTTCATCGACTCATGCCCGAAGCGAAGATCGTGCACGTGATTCGCGAGCCAGCAGCGATCATCCCCGAGATGCTGTATGGATGGACCTACCGCGACACGGTCGGAAAGGTGATCGCACGCCGTCGCAAGGGGGTGAAGTTACACGCCCTTCCTCGCCACGTCCTGCGGTTCGCTAAGAATTACGTGCAGAGTCGTCTTCGTGGGAAGCGTTCGACCTGGGGGCCGCGCGTGCCGGGTCTGGCTGAGTTCATCGAAACACACTCAGCAGCCCAAGTCGCCGCCTATCAGTGGCAACAGATGGTTCAGATCGCGATGGACGACCTCGAGCAGGTGCCTCGCGATCGCTGGCTCGAAGTCCGATACGAACGATTGTTGAAAGCTCCTCGTTTTGAGGCACGGAGAATTGCTGAATTCTGCGAGGTCGAGGATATCGGTCGTTTCATTGAGGCCGCTGAGGCTATGATCGATCCGGAATTCGAGTTTGACAAGCCGGTCCAGCCGACAGCCGATGAATGGAAGGCGATCAGTAAGCTGATCTCGCCTCTTCAGCGTCGTCTCGGGTATCCGGTTGGCGCCGCTGAGGTGCGACAATAGCCGAAAACGCGTCAGATCGCAGGGAGATTCGTATCGTGGCTACGCGAACTCGTGAAGACGTCAAGAGAATCTATGCTGAAGACGCCGAGGGTTACGATCGGGTCCGCCTGGAAGACCCGAGGGGCCAGCTCGTCAGCAATCACGATGTTCGATTGTTTGAGCAGCTCTTCCCGAATGAATCTGGTGAGATGCGAGTTGTGGAGATCGGTGCCGGCACCGGGCGATTCACGCTCCCAGCGTTGGCGCGCAATTTTCACATCATCGCGACCGACGTCAACGCGTCGATGCTCGAGCGTCTCTCCAGCAAAGTGGCTAAGATGGGTTGGTCCGAACGATGCTCGGTTCAAACGGAAGATATCTTCAATTTGTCCTTTGATGATGCCTCGGTTGACTACATCTTCTGTCTCCATGTTATTCCGCGTTTCGCGACGTTGGAGGATCAACGCGCGGCAATTCGTGAACTTTCGCGCGTGTTGAAACCCGGCGGACATCTTCTTTTTAACTACAACAATCGCAGATCCATGTACGGTTTGCTCTACAAAGGGTATTCGACCAAGCCGTCGGAGATGAAAGAAATCCTAAATGAGGCGAATCTGAGTGTCCAGACCCAGCGCGGAAAGTGGTTGGTGAGCAGGAGGCTGATCAATCGTCTTCCACTTTTCATGGGGCGACTTATTGCCGTATTTGATCGGTGCCTATCGCGCTTCTGGCCGGACTGCGCGTGGGATGTCTTTGTCGTGGCCGCGAAAGAATGAGATCGGCGCTCAATCCTCGGGTTCACCAACCGGGTGTGGAACATCCGCTAGGAACCTGAGGAGTTAGCGATCAAGTGGTCATAGAGGAATTCCCAGCGAATGGCGTTGGCCGGCCCGCGAATGCCGTGCGCGTAATTGGGGAAGAACATCATCGAGAAAGACTTGCCGGCTTGCTGCAGCTTATCGACAAGCTGCCAGGAGTTGGATGGATGGACGTTGTCATCGACCATCCCGTGCATGAGCAGCAGCTTCCCGGTGAGTTGGTCGGCGAAGGTGAGGCATGACCCCTGGTCGTATCCGTCCGGGTTCTCAGCCGGGGTGCGCATATAGCGCTCGGTGTAGATCGTGTCGTAGTTGCGCCAATCCGTGACCGGCGACGAAGCGACGGCAACGTGAAAGACATCCGGGTGCTTGACAATGGCCAGGGCGGACATGTACCCGCCGTACGAGTGCCCGAAGATTCCGACCCTTTCGGCGTCGATATACGGGCGCTGGGTGAGGAAGCGAACGGCCGCCACCTGGTCGGCCAGGTCAACGATTCCCAGATTCATGTAGACCGCTTCCTCGAACGCTTTGCCGCGCCCACGTGTTCCGCGGTTGTCGATGACGGCGATCAGGAATCCAAATTCGCAGTAGGCGTTGGCGGCGCGAAACCGATTGCGAACGCGCTGTGATTGCGGGCCGCCGTATACGTCGATGATCAGCGGATAGGTCCGGAGCGGATCGAAGTTCGAGGGTTTGTGCAGGAGTCCATACAGGTCGGTCACACCATCGTCCGCCTTGCACATAAAAAGCTCGGGCGCGGTGAGTCCGAATTCATCGAGTCGGCTGGCGTTGGATTCGCCAAGGGTGGTGAGCCATTCGCCTTCGATCGAATACAACACGGTTGTAGGCGGGATCTCGGCCGTCTCGTAGGTCGTGATGAAGTATTTGTGATCGGGCGAGAGCCGGACGTGATGATTCATCGGCTCGGGCGTGAGGCGCGTCTGTCCCTTGCCGTCGAGTCCTACGCGGTGCAACTGTGCGTTGAGCGGATGATCGTCACTGTAGGCCATGTAGTACATGACGCCGGCATCTTCATCAACGTCGAGGACTTCACCTGCGGGGTAATCGCCGCGGGTCAAACTGCAAACCAGGCTTCCATTGAGGTTCCGAAGCTCGTACTGGAGCCAACCGGTCTTCTCGGTCTGCCAGATGAATCGTTGCCCGTCATCGAGGAACTTGATGTAGGGGCGGTTTCGTTGCCACGTGCGCTGGGTTTCGGTGACGACGACGCGACTCATGCCGGTCTCAACGTCGGCGGCGACGAGTTCCAGGACGTTCTGGTGCCGGTTGGTTCGATTGAACAGCAACTGCGATCCGTCGGGTGAGAATCGCACTTGATAAACGTATTGCTCGGGATCGTCGCCGATCTGGATCGCGGTCAATTCGCCGCTCGGAACGTCATAGATCCAGAGCTTGGCGATAGGATTCGGCTCGCCGGCTTTGGGGTAGCCTTCCTTCGCGAGTTCGGTGCGCCATTGGGTGAGCTTGGTCGTGAGGTAGAAATCCTTCACGTCCGTCTCATCGAGCTCGTAGAAAGCGAGCTTTGTCGAGTCGGGCGACCACCACATGGCGGAGTTCTGCGAGAGTTCTTCGCCATACACCCAACTCGCCTTGCCGAAGCGGCGCTTGCGCGTGCCGTCGGTGGTCACCGCGATACGCTGAGGATCATCCTCATCGGCTCGGTCGATAACGACATTCCAATCAACGCAACGGGCGATGTAGACCTCGTCCGGCGAGGTCTCGTGATCTCGCTGACGGCCCCGGCCCGGCCCGCGCGTACGGCGGCGCGTGCTCGGGCCGTCCTCGTTGTCCTCCACGACTTGTTGCTCAGTGAGCTCGAACGTCTCGAGGTCAAGTTCATACTTCACGTCGTCGCGGACAAACTCCAGCCGCGAGTGCTCGTCGTTCCAGTTGATGCGACTGATACGCCCGCCCGTGACGAGTTCCTTCATCGAATCGGTGACGAGTTTGTACCGGTCATAGCCGGGCAGTGTCTCGAACCGATCCTGAGCCGTGATCGACGCGGCAAGCGTCAGCGCCAACGTCGTCGAAGCGAGTACGCAAGTGATTCTCATTGATGCAACTCTACCTTATTCCCGACCGGCGCCGGCGAACTGCACGAGCGAACGGTGCCCGTCGGAGTCGTACGCGCGAACGCCGAAGAACCAGTTGTCTTTGGAAAGATCGATCGTGTATTCGTTGATGTTGCCGACATCGATGACGTGTTGCCACAGATGACTTGTTGTATCGCGATAGACGACTTCATAGCCCCCAACGTCGGGCTCCGGGCTGGAGTCCCACCGGATCGTCGTGTCGTTGGTGAGACGGATCGTGATGAGCCGAACGTTCTTCGGCGTCGAGGGCGCATTGGCCAAACTGTACAACGCGGCGCCGTTGAGTCGCGCGACGTCGGCCAGGTAATCGGCATCGACGAATCGGGGGACGTCGCCGTATGGCTGACCGTCCACGTCCCGGATGTTCTGATGCTGGCGATCGTAGGTTTCGTAGACCTCAGTGAAGCGCACAGCCGTAAAGCCGGCGTTGTTGAACGAGGTGTGGTCGCCGCCGCGGAGGAACCGATCGGTCCGGTTGATGAGCCAGGGTCTCACGGCCGTGTCGTACCGCTGGGCGATGTCGTGGATGTACCTTGCGAGCTGTCGTGAAGGCGAATCGTTCTCGGCGCCGAGCCTTCGGATACGGCCAAGCGCGCGATCGTCGGCGTTGCGCGGAATGGATTGGCTGAACACGCGCACACGCTCACGATCTTCGCGGCCGTTCGGTCCGGACGGGTCGCCAATGATGTCGTTACTCAGCGCGGCTTGAATGTTCCAACCCTTTTCGACGGCGGTCTTGGCGAACCACGTCGCGCCGTACAGACCTTGCTCCTCGCCTGCCGTCATGAGGAACACCGTTGTTGCATCGCATGGTCGATCCGAGAAGACGCGGGCCAGTTCGAGCACCGCCGCTGTCCCGGAGCCGTCGTCGTCTGCGCCCGGTGCGTCTCCCTCAGCATCCATGCCGTCGCCGTTGCGTGAATCGTAGTGACCGAGGACGACGTACATCCGATCCGTCGCTTCGGACATCACGCCCGGAATGATCATCACGACGTTGACGATCTCGGCTCCGTCGGGAACGCGGTTTGATGGCGGTTCGGTGTGACGCATCAATTGGACGGTGATGTCGTCTCGGCCGGAAGAATCAGCGATCTCCTGAAGCTGATCGCGCAGCCAGCGACGGGCCGCGCCGATGCCGCGGTCATCGGAGGTTGTATCGGAGAGCGTATGGCGGGTGCCGAACGCTGCGAGTCGATCGATCGTGTCGCGCAGATTTTCGGGTGAGACCGCCGCGATGACTTGCTCGACTTGCACCTCACCTGGAGGTCTCACCTGGCCCAAGCAACCGCAACACAATCCGGCTAGCAGGAAGGGACGTAGGTCCTTCATTGCAACATCTCCAGGAGAAATCATTGAGCCTCAACCGATCGGGGCGAGGCTGATTCTGATTCTAGCGACCACAGCACGCGGTGGCGATGCTGATGCTACCGCAGCCGGACAGGCGGCGAACAGACTTGCCGCGAGTCTAACCAACCCTTGCCGCGGCTTGGAATCTTTGCATTCGCTCATCGATATCCGCCCGAGTAATTTCGCGGAGCCGATTCAACCCAAACGATTCGATCGTGAAACTGGCGATCACGGTTCCCCAGGCGAGTGCGGTTTGTATCGATCGGAAGTCGGTTTTCCCGGTCGAGGCGAGATATCCCATAAATCCGCCGGCAAAGCTGTCGCCCGCCCCGGTGGGATCGACGACATGCTCCAGCTCGGCTGGGTACGCCGGCAGGACCGCGACGCCGTCTTGATGCACGAGTATCGCCCCGTGCTCGCCTTTTTTCACCGTCACGAAGGTCGGGCCCATCTCCAGAATCTTGCGGGCGGCGGTGACGGGATTCCGGGTATCGGTGAGTTGCTCGGCTTCTTCGTAATTCAGCGCTAGACCGTCGAGCTGCCCTAAGAGTGATACGAGTTCGGAACGGGCGATGTTGATCCAAAGGTCCATCGTGTCGGCGACCGCCAGTTTGCGATCGGGGAAGTGACTGAGCAAGTGAGCCTGCACCCCCGGATGGGTGTTGGCCAGAAAGACGTACTCACTGTCTCGGTACTTCTCGGGAACGGCGGGCGGATCCTCTTCGACCACGCCGAGGTGGGTGTACAACGTTTCGCGCTGATTCATGTCATCGAGATAGCGACCGCCCCAGGCGAAGGTTTTGGAGTCGGGCCGCGTCTCAAGTCCAGCCAAGCAAACGTTGTCGAACGATTCGAGGATCGTGCGATGTTCGGCCGGCCAATCGCCCCCGACCGCAGCCACGATGCGCACCGGCGTCTGAAACGACGCCGCCGCCGCGAAGTAGGCACACGACCCGCCGGGCACGCCCTCAGCCTTGCCCGTCGGCGTGTGGACGGTGTCGATCCCAATGGTTCCAGTGACGAT
>JACZXL010000321.1 GCA_022571635.1 Planctomycetota bacterium | reverse complement strand
ACTCATGTGCGGTCAACACTGACCCGAGGAATATGTCATGATCAAGCGTGAAGCAGACGGTGTTTGGGTCGTTCTAGAAGAGACGATCGCCTCGCATCACGATGAGGTCTTCACGTTCTTGACGACCGCGGGGTGTCTGACGCGGTGGTTTCCGGTGGCGGCGAAGGTGGATCTTCGTCCGGGCGGTCGGATCGTCCTGAGCTGGGACAAGGACTTCACGCGCACGACGACGGTGGCGATTCTGGATTACGACGCGGGCGGCATGATCGTCTGGGACTGGCAGGCGGGGCACTCCGAGCAACATGCGCCGGTCTACTGGTCGGTTCAACCGGATATGGAGGAGGGCTGTCGGGTCGAGCTTCGCCAAGGCCCGTTCAGGGAAGATACCGATTCATTGATCACCATGGCGGAAGAGGTCGCGTACTGGCGCTGGTACTTGTGCAATCTGCGCTCGGTGCTCGAGTCCTCGCACGACATGCGCAAGGTCCGGCCGTTGTAGGAATCTCACCACAGAGCCACAGAGAACACAGCGGTAGAACAGAAAGCCGCGACCGTTGGTCGCGTCTCTTATCAGCACAAGCCGCGCCGCGACGGTTTATCCCAAGGGCAACATCGGTAACAATACGCGCCCTACACCCTGCGCGACGAGCAGCGCATAGACCCCTGCGATGAGGTCGTCGGCGAGGATGCCCCAACCGCCGGGCAGGCGCTGGATTTGGTTCGCCGGCGGGGGCTTGATGATGTCCAGGATGCGGAAGGCGGAAAAAGCCGTGGCGGCGAGCGCGAGGTTCCAAATCCATCCGTCCATGTCGGTCATCGGCCGCCAAGGCAGGAACAGAAGGGCGATACATTGCCCGGCGGTCTCATCGGCCACGACCTGTCTGGGGTCTTTCTTGGCGAAGCGTTGTTCCGCTTCAGCGCCGAAGCGCACACACACGATCGAGAAGATCAGCCCGATGAGGACGAGCGAGATATTGACGATCCACTGATCGTGAACGCTCAAACCGTCGAGACCCAGCACCCATATCAGCAACAGTGCGAAGGCGACCGGTGGGGTGGAGCCCCAGGTTCCCGAGGCGGGGCGAAGGTGGCCGAGGCCGAACACGGTGATCAGCAGGAGACGAACATTCATTCGTCCGCGTCCGGTTGGGTGGGTCGCGTCGCTGCATACACCGCGCGGAGTCCTCGAACGTAGGGCAGGCCGGACCAGACGGTCACGATCAGCGTCGCGTACATGAGCACGGAACAGACCCACAACGCCCACGGGTTCTCGTGCGGCTTGAACACGATGACCACGAAGAGCGTGGTGGGGATCACGATGGACTGGAGAATCATCTTGGCCTTACCCGACCATTTGGAGCCGAAGCTGACGCCCATGGACTCCATGACGCCTCGCACGCCGGTGACGAGCAGCTCGCGGGTGAGGATGACGACGACCATCCAGGGGTAGACGCCGGTGACCATGGTGAAGGAGGCGTCGCCACCGTCGACCCACTCGCGGACGACGAACCGCGGCCCGGCCAGGTAGATGAAGGCGCCGAGGACGAGAACTTTGTCGCAGAAGGGGTCCATGAGCCGGCCAAATTGCGAAATGACATCCCATTTACGGGCCAGGTATCCGTCGAAAGCGTCGGTCACGGCGGCCGCGATGAAGATGGCGATGGCGACGGCGGCCCACGCCGTGTTGTGGTCGGGGTACCGGTAGGCGTTGAGGGTGGCGAAGAATCCTGCGGCCAGGACCAGGCGGAGCAGGGTCAGGGCGTTGGGCAGGCTTCGACGGAGGGCGTCAGGCATGGACGGGTGATCCTACGGGGCCGGTGCGCGACCGCGAAAACACCGCCCTCGCGGCAACATCGGCTCGCCGGCCCGGAGATTGTGAACTGTTGCACACAGTCGGTTGCCAGAAGCCCGTCCCGGCAATATCTTGCCCATCCCTCGCGGGTCCGTTCGCCTGGGTCCGACGGCGGTTTGGACGGCGTCGGGAGGGTGACGGACGAAAAGCGATCGCGTTGATGGCATCCTCGATTTTCTACCTCGCGTGTGTTCTGGGCATCGCCACGGCAGCCCTGTATCTGTTGGTTCGCCCCGGTCCCCGCGCTCTCAAGCTCGGGGCGACGGTCGTGGGGCTCGGGGCACTGGGATGGCTCGTGCAGCAGTCCGTCGGCATGCTGGGGGGCGACGACCCTTCGGATCGGCCCGGCGTCATTTTCTTCATTTTCAGCCTGATCGCAGTCGCCTCGGCGGTTCGGATGATTACCCACAGCCGGCCCATCTACTCGGCTCTGTATTTCGTGATGGTGGTGCTGAGTTCGGCCGGCCTGTTCCTTTTGCTGGAAGCGGAGTTCATGGCCTTCGCGCTGATCATCGTCTACGCCGGGGCGATTCTCATTACGTATCTGTTCGTGTTGATGCTGGCACAGCAAGCGCCGGGGGAGGATGGGACGGTGCAATCGCCTGAGTACGATCGCATACCGCGCGAGCCGGCGGCGGGCGTCGCGGTGGGGTTCGTCATGCTCGCCCTGTTGAGCGAGATGATCTTCAGCAGCGTGTCGACGGAGCTGGAAGAGCCTCCGGTCGCGGCGGCGGAGGTTGCGGCCTGGCAGGAGCTTGAGCAAATGCCGGGGCGGCTTCGCCGTGAGCTGATCCGCATTGATCCTGATCTTGAAGACTCTTTCCCCGCCGACCAGACCCCGGCCAAGTTCAGCCGGATCGACGACCAGGGGGGCATCTTCACGGTGGGTCCCTTGGGATCGTCCGGCCAAACCTACGAGGTCAGTCTGCCCCATTCGGCGATGCCCCAGAACATTCAGCGCGTGGGTTGGGCGTTGGTCCATCAATACCCGGCGAGCCTGGAGCTGGCGGGCGTGATCCTGCTGATGGCGATGTTTGGGGCAGTGGTCCTGGCCCAACGACAGATCGAGCTGAGCGATGACGAGAAGCTCGAAGCAGCTCGAGCGCAGCAACCGGCACCTGACGTCATGAACGGAGGCGGCGCATGATGCTGGCTGCGATCGAAAATCTCGGTCCGATCACGCTGAGTCATTACATCTTCACCAGCGCGTTACTGTTCGTGATCGGACTGATCGGGTTCGTGACTCGGCGCAACATGATCGTCATGTTCCTCTGTACGGAGCTGATGTTCCAAGGGGCCGCGATCGCGATGATCGCCTTCGGCCGATTCCATCTGAATGCGTCCGGACAAGTGTTTGTGATATTCATTCTGACGGTCGCCGCGGCTGAAGCGGCGCTGGCACTGGCGCTGGTGGTGCTGTTGTACCGACGGCGGGAGACGCTCAGTGCCGAGGTATGGTCGGAGTTGAAGGAGTAGTCGTCCTCGTGCTCGGTTCGTTCGCCGCAACCATTCTGCCCATCGTCGTCTCCTCGGAGTCGGCTGTTGTTGATGTTCCGGTCGCGCAGGCGACGGACGCCTTCGGCTGGGCGGCGCTGATCCTGTGGCTGCCGGCGCTTTC
>JACZXL010000084.1 GCA_022571635.1 Planctomycetota bacterium | reverse complement strand
GCGGACCTGATTCCCGACGAGGATGTCATCAAGCTCTACGAAGCCATGACGGTGTCGCGGCAGTTCGATCAGATCGCCTTCAAGCTGCAACGATCGGGCCGCATGGGCACCTACCCGGAGAACCGAGGCCAGGAGGCTGCGTCGCTCGGGACCGCCTACGCGCTGAACAATGACGACTGGCTTGTCCCGTGTTACCGAGAAAACACCGGGCTGTTCTGGCGCGGTCTGCCGATGGAATACATCCTGCTGCATTGGATGGGAGATGAGCGCGGTAATCAGATTCCCGCCGAGCTGTGCATCACGCCCTTGGCCATCCCCATCGGCACCCAATTGCTGCACGCGGCCGGCCTTGCCTGGGCGTGCAAGTATCGCAAGGAGGATCGGCTCGCCTGTACGTTCTTCGGGGACGGCGCCACCAGCGAGGGTGATTTCCACGAGGCGATGAACTTCGCCGCCAACCTCGATCTGCCGGTCATCTTCCTGTGCCAGAACAACGGCTGGGCGATCTCGGTGCCGACGAAGATTCAATGCTCCGCCCCGACCTTGGCGCAGCGCGGCCTTGCCTACGGCATGGACAGCATCCAGTGCGATGGGAACGACATCTTCGCCGTGGTGAAAGTCGTCAAGGAAGCGGCGCGGCGCGCTCGTGAAGAGCGTCGGCCGACCTTCATCGAAGCGGTGACGTACCGCTTGGGCGATCACACCACCGCGGACGATGCTCGTCGATACCGCGATGAAGCGGAGCTGCAATTGTGGTTGCAGCGCGATCCCCTGGTCCGCCTCCGCAACTATCTGACGGAGCGCAAGTTGTGGGACAGCACCAAGGAGGAAGCGCTGCAGACCAAGGCCAAGGAGCAGGTCGCCGCGGCCGCGAAGCGCGCCGAGGAGATTGCCGAGACCCCCTCCAGTGAGATTTTCGACGCGATGTACGCCGAGATTCCCGACGAAGTTCGACGGCAGCGCGACACGATGCGCACGAGCAGCTTAGGACAAGAACAGAGAGGCATCGAGGCATCAAGGCATCAAGGCATCGAGGCCAGATCGTCATGACGACCGCAATCGCGACATCAAGCACGAAATCTCGGATCGGGTCGTATCGAGACCTGATCCCTTGGCAAAGAGCATTCGATGTCGGGATGACTGTCTACTGTTTGATGCAATCCATGCCCAAGGAAGAGTTGTACGGATTGACCAGTCAGTTGCGCCGAAGTGCTGTATCCATCGCGAGCAACATCGCAGAAGGATACGGCCGGGGCAGCCATGATGACTACATCCGTTTCCTGAAGATCGCCCGAGGATCGCTGTATGAGCTTGATACCCAGCTCTTGTTCACGGTCGAACTCGGTTTGCAAGAAGAGAAGGCCTATGCCAATGTCAAAGAAAAACTCGACGAATGCGAACGGGTCCTCGCCGGTCTCATCCGCAGTCTAGAGACAACTCATAACAGGCCTGCACGACCTCAACCTAGATCATGATCCCCTGTTCCCCTTGATGCCTTGATCCCTTGATGCCTTCCCCACTACTATGGCTAACTTGACACTCGTACAAGCAATCAACCTCGCGCTTATCCAGGAAATGGAGCGTGATGATCGCGTTATTGTGCTCGGCGAAGACGTGGGTCGGAACGGCGGGGTGTTCCGCGTCACCGAGGGCCTGTACAAGCGGTTCGGCGCTGAGCGCGTCGTGGACACGCCGCTGGCCGAATCGGGAATCGTCGGAACTTCGATCGGTCTGGCCATGGCCGGGCTTCGGCCGGTTCCGGAGATTCAGTTCGAAGGATTCCTCGCGCCCGCGTTTGACCAAATTTGTACGCATGCAGCCCGGATGCGCAGTCGAACCCGCGGTGCCCTTACCGTGCCTCTGACGCTGCGCGTCCCGGTCGGGGGCGGGATTCATGCACCGGAGCTTCACAGCGACAGCCCGGAGGCGTTCTTTGCGCACCAGCCCGGGATCAAAGTCGTGATGCCCGCATCGCCGTACGATGCTAAGGGACTTCTCATCTCGGCCATCCGCGATCCCGATCCCGTCATCTTCTTCGAACCCAAGCGCTTGTATCGAGCGTTTCGCGAAGAAGTGCCTGAAGACGAATACACCATCCCGCTGGGAAAGGCGCGCGTCGTCACTGAAGGCGACGAGTTGACGATCATTTCATGGGGAGCGCCCGTCGTTCAATGCATGAACGCGATCGAGAACTCAGGGAAATCAATCGAGCTGATCGATCTTCGAACCATTGATCCGCTGGATACTCAAGCCATCGTCGACTCCGCGCGTAAGACCGGCCGGGTGGTGATCGTCCACGAAGCGCCCAAGAACTGCGGCCTGGGTGCGGAGATCGCCAGCCGCATCATGGAGCATTGCTTCCTATATTTGGAAGCGCCGATCCAGCGCGTCACGGGTTTCGACACCACGATGCCGTATTACAAGATGGAGCTGGAGTACCTTCCCGAAGCCGAGCGCATCGGCAAAGCGATCGAAGAGGTGACGGCGTACTAGAAGAATTCACCGCAGAGGCGCAGAGATCGCAGAGTAGAAGCCTGAAATGAGTTACGTTGAATACCCACACCAAGAATTGACCAGTGACATCATCGGCGCTGCGATCGAAGTTCATAGAGCGCTCGGGCCGGGGTTGCTCGAATCGGCGTACGAGGTCTGCCTGGCAGATGAGTTGAATCGACGCGACATCGATTTTGAGAGGCAGGTCGAGCTTCCCGTTGCGTTTAAGGGCCGACAACTCGATTGTGGCTACCGCCTGGATTTCATGGTTGAGGATTCGGTGATCGTCGAACTAAAATGTGTTGAAAGGATCATGCCAATTCATGAGGCCCAACTCCTGACGTACTTACGATTGGCGCACAAGCAAGCGGGGCTGCTTATCAATTTCAACGTCCGAATGTTGCGAGACGGGATCGTACGCAAGGCAATGTCCAACCCCTCTGCCCTCTCTGCGCCTCTGCGGTGAGTCTTCTTCAACCATGGTCATCAAGCAACCAATCGACAAATCGCACTTCATCCTGCCGGACCTCGGCGAAGGTGTTCACGAGGCGGAGATCATCTCCTGGAAGGTCAAGCCCGGCGACCGCGTCGAAGAGCATCAGACCCTCGCGGAGATGGAAACCGACAAGGCGCTCGTGGAAGTGCCCAGCCCCTGGAGCGGGGTAATCGAGAAACTGCACGGCAAGGAAGGTGAGATCGTCGAGGTCGGGAGCGTCCTGGTCAGTTATGAAGCGGACAACGGCGAGGTCGCGACCGAGCCTCGCCTCGAAGAACCCAAGACCGAGAGCGAAGACGCCGGCACGGTCGTCGGCACGGTGGAAAGTTCCTTGACCGTCTCTGATCGGTTTACTCGCCGTGACCATCAAGAACATGTCGCGGACGGTTCAGGCAAGGCGCTGGCGACGCCGGCGGTGCGGCGTGTTGCTCGGGAACTTGGCGTGGACATCAACGAGATCCCCGGCACCGGCCGAGGCGGACGCGTCACCGTCGGCGACGTTCACACCTACACCGGAAGCGAAACAGCCCAACCCGCGGTCACCCCCCACGCCGCTGCGCCGCCGCCGCCCATCTCCACCGACGGAGTGGCGGAGCGAATCCCGATGCGAGGTGTTCGGCGGAAGATCGCCGAGGCGCTGAACCGCTCGATCAGAACCGCCGTGCACTTCACCCTCGTGGATGAAGCGGACGTCACGGTCCTCGACGCCAAGCGCAAGGAATATGCAGCCGTCATCGGCGCGAAGCTCAGCTTCCTGCCGTTCATCGTGATTGCGGTCTGCCGAGCGCTGAAGGCGCATCCGTCACTCAACGCCAACGTCGATGATCAGCGGCAGGAAATCCTTCTCAAGAGCGTGATCAACCTTGGCATCGCGGTGGATACCGACCACGGACTGATGGTGCCTGTAATTCCAAACGCCGATGCGCTCGGCATCGCGCAGATTGACGGGGCTGTGGCCGACCTCGCCAAGCGTTGCCGCGATCGGTCGATCCCGCGTGAAGAGCTCGTGGGCGGGACGTTCACGATCAGCAACGCCGGCAGCCTCGGCGGAATGTTCTCCACGCCGATCATCAACTATCCGGAGGTTGCGATTCTGGCCGTCGGCCGGGCCAAGGAGCGCGTGCTGGTGAGCGACGGCAAGTTCTACGCGGGCAAGGTGATGCCGCTGAGCCTCAGTAGCGATCACCGTGTCGTGGACGGCGCGGAATGCGCCCGGTTCCTCAATACGCTCATGAAGCTGCTGGAGCAGCCGGAATCGCTCATCTAAGGCTCACGGCGCTTGACGCCCCCGTCCGTCCCCTTTGGCCTGTTGTTGGCAACTACTGCTTGCGTCGCCACGGCTTGGGGCGGACAATAGAACAATGAACCGCAGGGTGTGGTCTGGGCGTAGTACAATACGACGGCTCGTTGTCCAGCCACATCATCTTCTGTCACGACCAGCGGCCTCGCGCGGGCCACGCCAATGACGATGACCACTGTTTCCACATCCAAGACACCGCCGCCGGACACCTCGGGCGCTCCAGCCGCCACGTTGATGGAACGCTTCGAAAGCGCGACCGCAACCATCGCCGTGGTCGGGCTTGGCTACGTGGGGCTACCGCTCGTGCGGGCGGCACACGAGGCAGGGTTCCCGGTGGTCGGCTACGACCGCGACCGAACCAAGATCGACACGCTCAATCGCGGCGAAACGTACCTCAAGCACCTCGGTGACGACCTGGCGAAAGAGCTCGCGGCATCCGAGCGGTTCAAGGCGACGGCCGAATCAAAGGACCTCGTGTCCGCAGACGCCATTCTCCTGTGTGTACCGACGCCGTTGGGCCCGCACCGGGAGCCCGACCTGAGCTTCGTGCTCGACAGTACGAAGATGGTGGCCGGCATATTGCGAAAAGGTCAACTGGTCGTGTTGGAGTCAACGACCTATCCCGGCACGACCCGCGACGAGATGCTTCCGATCCTCGAGAAGGAATCTGGCCTTCGCTGCGGGAAGGACTTCTTCCTGGCCTACAGCCCGGAGCGCGAAGACCCCGGGCGACCCGATTACAACACGGCCACGATCCCCAAACTGGTCGGCGGCGTCGACGAGGTCAGCACCGATCTCGCGGTGGCGATGTATCGCAGCTTAGTCAGTGAGGTGCACCGAGTCTCCACCGCGGAAGTCGCAGAAGCGGCCAAGCTGCTGGAGAACATCTATCGCGCCGTCAATATCGCGATGGTCAACGAGCTCAAGACGCTCCTGGCGGAGATGAAGATCGACATCTGGGAGGTGATCGAAGCCGCTTCGACCAAGCCGTTCGGATACCAGGCGTTCTATCCCGGTCCCGGGCTCGGCGGACACTGCATCCCCATCGATCCGTTCTACCTGACCTGGAAGGCCAAAGCCATCGGCCGTAACACGAAGTTCATCGAGTTGGCGGGCGAGATCAACGCTCAAATGCCCGTGTACGTTGTCTCGCAGGTGATATCAGCGCTGAACGCACGCGGCCGGGCCCTGAAAGGGGCGAAGGTGCTCATCATTGGGATCGCCTACAAACGCGACATCGATGACGTGCGAGAGAGCCCCGCCGCTGAGATCATCGAGTTGCTGTGGACCGGCGGCGCTAAGGTCAGCTATCACGACCCGCATGTGCCGACGTTCCCCGATATGCGCGATCACGATATCGATCTGTCATCGTTGCCGCTGACCGAGCAAACGCTCAAGGACCATGATTGCGTGCTGATCGTCGCCGATCATACAAGTGTCGATTACGAGAAGATCGGCACGCATGCGCCGCTCGTCGTCGATACGCGCAACGCCATGTCCCGCGTGCCGAACCCAACGGCCGCGATCGTCAAGGCGTAGGCGAAATCCACACGTCATTTGGCTAGTACGAGCAGCGAGTGTCCGCCGAGCAGGCGAGCCGCGAGATCCTGATTGAGCGCAGCGAGAATCTTTCGCGGCCACTTGGCGAGCCGTGACTTGAATCCTCGGCCACGCTCAGCTCCTACGGCGGTGTAGAACCAGTCGATGACCTCGTAGCCGCAGTCGGCCAGTGTGGCTAGCGCGGTGCTCTTCGTAAAGTAATGCAAATGACCAAACTGGCGGCGTGTGTTCATAATCGGTGTGCTGCGCAATACCGATTGCACGGACAGATCAAGCGGAATGTGGAAGATCGCTCGATCTGCCTTGGGGTGTAGCGCTTTGAGAAACCCGATGTAGTCCGGCACATGCTCGAACACGTCGAGGCACAGGAGCAGGTCAAATGCTCGGGTCTGGCCCGACGGAATGCTTTGACAATGAAACCGTAACCGTTCGTTCGCGCGCTCCTCACAGAGTGCAAACGCCTGTGGTGAGATTTCGCACCCGTCAAAATGCACATCCCCGGGAAGGGCATCTTGTAATCGCCTGAGAATCTCCCCGGCGCCACATCCGACTTCACAGATCGTTCTCGGCTGGAGGTTGTGCTTATGGATCATGCGCAGAATGTGGCCGGCCTTCCAGGCGGAATCCTCGACGTGGTACGTCGGATTCCGCTGTGCGTACTCCCCGGTCGTATAGATGCTGTCGGCAGTCTCGGTGGTGGGCATCGCGAGGCACAGTGTACCGCGGTCGGCCACGCTCCGGTGCGCTGTTCACTGCGGGACGGTCGCTGCTTGGCGACGGTTGATACACTGCACGAATGGCGCACCACTGGTCCTGGCAACTGCTCCGGGCGGGGTCGTTTCGACTCGACGGGGGCAGTATGTTCGGCGTCGTGCCCAGAACCATCTGGGCCTCGCGCCTGGAGCCGGACCATAACCACCGAATTCCACTGCAAACCAACTGCCTGCTCTTGGACGACGGCTCGCAAAAAGTGCTCATTGAGACCGGCTTCGGCGACAAGTGGTCCGACAAGGAACGCGGGTTCTATGACCTTGAGCACCGCACGGTCATCGATGCCTTGGGCAAGGTTGGATGTGGACCCGATCAGATCGACTTCGTCGTCGTCACCCATCTGCATTTTGACCATGCCGGCGGACTGACCCGGCTCGACGACTCCGGCCACGCGGTCCCGGCCTTTCCCAATGCACAGGTCATCGTGCAGCGCACGGAATGGGAAGACGCCTTGGCCAACAAATCCACCATGACGCGCACCTATCTCCGCAGTCACTTGGACCCGATCGCTGATCGCGTGCGCCTCACCGATGGCGAAAACGAGGTTCTGCCCGGCGTGAACGTCTGGCCCATGGTCGGTCACACCTGGGGCCAGCAGGCGGTGCGCTTCGATGACGGTCAGGGCATTGTGTGTTTTCCCGGCGACGTGATGCCGACGGTCAATCACCTCGGCCCATCGTTCAACATGGGCTACGACATGCTGCCGTATGAGAACATGCTGTCCAAACAGGCCCTGCTGCAGCGCGCCGTGGAGGAGAACTGGCGCCTCGTGCTCGACCATGAACCGGGCGATGCTGTTCAGCGTGTCTCGCCCGATCCCGATCGGACCGGACGATTCGTCCTTCGCAGCGTCGAAAGTTCGTAGATCCCGCGCCCGCCGGTCCCCTTTTGCCTAGAAAGCGAGGACAAACGCGCCATAGACGGAGAGGTCGCTTTCCTCGATGCCGGGGTCAGTGACGGATTGGAACTCGTGCGCCAAGCCGAGCTTGAGACTCAGGCCGTCCAAGGTGTCCAGATCAAGGACCCACTCGGCTTTGGTCAGGACGCGAAACTCGCCGGTTTCGTCAAGGTTGGGGAAGAAGGTGGTGCCGGCGGCCAGGCGCTGATGTGAATTGAGTTGCCACACCAGATCGCCGCCGAAGATCCCTTCCGGTTGAATGCGCTCGTTGGTCGAGCCGAACTCTCGGCGTACCCCGAGTCCGAGGCGAATGCGCACATCGAACACATCGCTGGCGTTGCCGGCTGGATCAACCTCGTTGATGTCGATGAGGTGATAGCCCATGCCGCCGCCGCCGGTGATGCGGTGATCCCAGGATTGGAACTCGTCGAAGTCATAGCGGGATTGGGCGAAGTAACTCCAACGAGGATTAGACAGCGGCCATTCGGCCAGCAAGCCCGCGGTCAACTTGTTCTCGGAGCGGTCGCCGCGGCTGGAGCGCAGCGCGTATCGGCTGTCGAAGTCATATCGATCGTGGCCTCGATCGATCGCGGTGTTGAACGCGAGTATGAGGTTGGCGGTTTCGCTGTTGCCTTCGGTGGCGGCGAAGCCGAACTCGAGTTTGGAGTGCCAGCGCGGCCCCGGATCGGGCGTCGGCGTCGGCGGCGCCGGCGTAGGTTGCGCGGGGCTCGGCTCGGACTTCCGGGTGTCGCGAGCGAACTCGGTCGGCGGCGACGACGGCCCCGGGGGCAGATCGTCCACGCGCCGCACGGCCTGGGCCGGAATCTCCAGGCGACCGAGAATCGGGTGATCGAGCACCAACCACTCGGCGGTGCTCTGGACGATCTCGCCGCGCAGCACCTCGCCGGTGATTAGCTCGATCCGGTCCGCGAACGAGACACCGGCCGGAAGCAACACAAACAGCACAAGCCACTTTCGCACGATTGATCCTCGCAGGTTGGTTGATGGGAACGCGATGATCCTCAGCCGAGGCTAATCCGGCTGGGAATCCGTATACAATACCGGGGACGAACTATTATGCTGCACGATAAGGATCGATTTGCGTGAGATGTGCGTCGACCCGTCACGGGGTGATTCCAGCGACGTCGTCTGACTACGTGTTCCAAGCATGACTGACCACGAAAACGAACAACCCGAGCCATACTCGGTCGAAGACCACGCCGAGGACGATCCGCAGAGCCAGGATCCGGCCAAGCGGTCGGCGCGGGTCGATCCTGGTGAGGGCGTCGAGCCGTTGGAGTTGGAACCCGACGACGGTTCGCGTGAACCTACGGATGGGGATAACGGCAAGAGCGAGACTGAAGAGCCCAGCAAGTCGTCGGTCAAGGCGCTTGATGTTTGCCCGAACTGCGGGGCAACGATGCGGGAGGGCAATTTGCTCGTGTGCCTGCGGTGCGGATTTGATCTCAAGACGCTGCGCGTGCTGGAAACCCAAACGGGGGAGGAGATTCAAGAGGAGGATGAGGAGGAGCCGCCGGAGCCGCTGTGCCAACCCGGGCGAGGCGATTTCCGGGTGCCAGGCATTGTGGCGGGGATCAGCGTGCTGTTGATTTCGATCGGTTATTTGGCCGGCGCCGATGGTCTGTTCAACCTCGAATCGGACGATGGTTTCCCCATAGACCCTGCCGCCGCCCAGCGCTTTGGGCAGTGGGGTGTCTATCTCGCCACGCTTGTCCTTGGGTCACTGTGTGGTTTGGCGGGCGTGTTCGTTGTTTCACGGCTGAACGAAACCACCTTCGGTGACTGGCGACTGGGATCGCTGCGCATCGTAGCTGTCGTCGCAACGATGTGGCTGGCGAAGTTTGTCGATTTGGGCGGCAAGTTCCTTGAGATCGGTGCCGAATGGATCTTGCACGCGGGCATTTTCGTAGGGTTGTCGATGTTCTTCTTCCGCCTCACGCCGCGCGATGCCGCCACGGCAGGACTTACCGCGCTGTTGCTCGCCGTGGTGTTCTGGGGGCTGGCGGCCATCATCACGTGAGTCGGCGTTTCAATCCGCGAGCCAAAGTCACGACTTGCCTGGTGCGCTACTCGACCGCCAGAAGCTTGATGCGGATAATCAGGTTGGTGTTGGCCGGAATCTTCCCGTCGCCGGATCCGAGTCGGCCCCAGTGCAGACGAGGTGGGCAGTCGATCGTCCTTGTCCCGCCGACGCGCATGCCGATGACCGTGTCGTTAATGCCTAGAATAACGGTGGGTTGCTTCGTATCGACGAGAAACTTGAACTCCGAGTCGTGCAGCAACTCCTTGCCGTTTGGAAGCGTCACGCGGTAGCTGATCGTCGCCAGATTGCCGTGTCGGACCGATCGGCCGAGACCGGTCTTTTCCGCGACGATCTTGACTGGCGTCGGCGCGATGGCGACGTTGACCCGGTTGTCGCAGCCGGTCAGCAGCAGGGCCGCGATAAACAGGCTGATCCAGTCAAGGCGTCGCATATTGGTGTTTTCGACGCTTTTAGATCGCGTCTTTGGCCGAAGCAGCGGCCAGGGCAACCGTCCGGGCGGGCACGCCTACCGCCGTGGTCCCAGGCGGGAGGTCCCGAACGGCCACGGCCCCGGCCCCCAGTATGGCTCCAGCCCCCACGCGTAAACCCGGGAGGACCGCCGCGTTGATGCCGATCAGCGCCCCGGGGCCGACCATCACGGCTCCGCCGAGCGCCGCACCCGGGCCGACGTGACAAAACGCCGCCAAGTGGCAGTCGTGTTCGACAATGGCCCCGCTGTTGACAATCGCGCCACGCTCAACCACGGCTCGGGCGTTCACAATCGCGCGCGGGCCGATGAAGCTGCCTTCGCCCAGGGTTGCCGAGGGTGAAACGATCGCCGAGGGATGGACAATGGCCCCGGCGGCTGCATCACCAGCACGGTCCAGCCAGCGACGCCGCAAGTCAGGATCACCGACCGCGGCATGAGCGACGGCGCCGCGGCCCAGCGCACCCAGCGCGTCCATCAAGTCCGCAATCGTTCCCAGCCGCACGAGACCGACGGGTTGAAGCTCGTTGACCATGTCGTCGTCGAGGAAGCCGGCCACCGACCAGCCGGCCGCAGATGCCGCTTCGGCCACAACGGCCGCGTGACCTCCGCCTCCGAGCAGCAACAGCGTGGGTTGGCCGGTCACGCCAAACGCTGCCCGTGCACCGCCGGGCGAACCGGTGGCTCGCGGGGGGCGCGGGGGGCCTCCGGGGCGGGCGGCGCTGATGGTGGTGTCGGGTGAGCTGAGTGACGTTCTGCCACCGTGCGGTCCCAGCCCGGGTGGTACTTCGCGATCGGAAGACCATGGAAACTCGAACGGCACCGATGGCAGACCAGCCGTTTCCGGGCGAAAAGAAGAATCCCGACGTCCGCTGCCAACACGCCGATCATCACGGACAAGACCGGCGGCGTGGCGAATCCCAGTGCGCCGACAATGGCTCCGGCAAACGCGAGCACAACCACCAGCCCGGTCACCTGCGGGAAGGCCTTGGTTCGGTACAGGTCCTGACACCCGCACGCCACACAGCGCCGCAAGTGGCCGGCGTCGTCCACCGCCGTGTCCCAGTCCAGGAACACCTCCCGGCCGGTTTCCACGATGCTCACGCGGGTTGGACGCAGAGAGGGATCAACCTCGATGCGGCCGATTCGTTCCCTGGACTCATCGCGTAGGTCGATCCGCATGTATCACAATCATAGCCGGCGAGGGCCGTAATTGAAGGCTCCGTCTCACAAGTGACCGGCGGATCGCAGGCCCCGCTCGCGAGTATCCCCGGCCGGCGGAGCAGCGCGACCTTGTCAATCCTCGCCCCACAGTGCATAGTCGCCTCAATGAGCGATTGGATCACAGGCCTGGCTGGACGCTTCCTGGTTTTCGACGGCCCGGACGGGTCGGGCAAGACGACCCAGTTCGCCCGGTTCGCCGATCATTGTCGTGAGGCTGGGATCGGTGTGTGCGAAGTCAGAGAGCCCGGCGGAACGAAGATCGGCGAGCAGATCAGGGCCGTGCTGCTCGAACCCGCTAATACCGACATGAGCCTGCGCTGCGAGATGATGTTGTACATGGCCAGTCGGGCCGAACTCGTCGAGCACTACATTCGTCCCGCCCTGAGTCGGGGCGATCTGGTGATCGCTGATCGCTTCATCAGTTCGACACTTGCATATCAAGGAACGGCCGGCGGCTTGGATCAGCAGGAGATCCTCGACGTGGGGCGCGTCGCCGTCGGATCGACCTGGCCCGACCTGACCGTGATTTTCGATGTGGATGGCGACCTCGCTGACTCCCGGCTGCCCGAGGCGTTGGGGAAGGATCGCATCGAGCGCAGGGGGCCGGCATTTCATCGTCTCGTCCGGCAGGGATTCCTGGCCCTCGCCGAGGCCCAACCGCAGCACTACGTCGTCATCGACGCCTCAGCCCAACCTGACGAGGTGTTTGCACAGTTGCTCGATCAACTGAAGCACCGCTTCAGCTAACAACCGAGCACCGGTCTTCGTACTCCCTCTTCCTCTATTTCTTACTCCCTCTCCCTCCGGGAGAGGGTTGGGGTGAGGGTCTTTTTACTCCCTCTCCCTTATCCGGGGGTGGGAGAGGGTTGGGGTGAGGGCTTCTCCCTCCAAACTCCTCGGTGCCTAACCCATACAACCGGCACATCTTCACGCGCAGCGCCTCGTTCCTCAGCTCGACCCACCTCTCACCACGCACTTGAATCGTGCCCAATCCCGCGGCTCGACGCAGGGCCACGCCGTTACGAATCGTATCCTGAACCGGGAGCCGCCGGTGCGCTTCAACCGCGAACCGGAACGGCGCGGGGTACGCTTCTATGATGCAAGTTTCGCCGGAAGTCGAGCACGATCACTCTATCTGGCTCAAGGGTTTGATCCAGGAGCTGCGCGTGCGCGATGCCCGTCTCCTGAATCAGCGCTGCTCGCCGCGATATCAGCTCAATGTTCCGGTCGCACTGTGCGCTCGGTCCGAGAGCGGCAGAATATTGCATGTGTGCCAGGCGTGGGCGCAGGATCTTTCGGAAGTGGGTGTCGGTCTGCTCACGGTCTATCGGCTCAACCTGAACGACAAGATATTCGTGAATTTCGAGCCGGCCAGCGGTCGGCTGCGTTATCTGCCGCTTCGGATCGTTCATTGCCGGCGGCTGTTCGGCCCGGTGTGCAAGATCGGGGCCGAGTTTGCATTTGGCGCGGAGCGCACTCTCCAGGCTAACGACGACGTTGCCCAATGACAATTCATCGCCGCAGTTTCGCCGTACTGAATATTCCCTCGATGCCTTGATGCCGTCCTCACCAGCGAGCTCCCGATTTCGTTGGGAACCCCATATGCCCGCAAGGCGTCAATAGCAACGCGACTTCTCGTCACGGCGCCGGCTCGGCGGTCACCTTCAGGCGCTTGCTCTGGAACTGCTCACAGAGCAACTCGGCGTGCTCACGGTGCGTGGTCAGCAGC
>JACZXL010000083.1 GCA_022571635.1 Planctomycetota bacterium | reverse complement strand
ACGATGGAGATTCCCGCGACGGGCGTCCGGGAGGGGGATCGGCTGGACGTGTATGTCGAGACGCTGTTCAACGCCGAGAGCCTGGCGGGCGGTCGGCTGGTGATGTCACCGCTGCGTCTACCGCTGCCGGATTCACCGGACTTGCTAACGATGGCGGTGGCGACGGGAACGGTGGTGATCGAGGGGGTCAATCCGCGGAGCGGGGTGGTGCGCGGCGGGGGTCAGATGCTGCAGGACATCCGAACGGACCCCGTGACGGCGGCCGGGACCCTGGGGCTGGTCATCAAGGACCAATACGCCGGTTATCCAATGGCGACGACGCTGGCCGGGGCGATCAACGAGGAGTTCGCGCTGGACGGGTACGCGGACGTCGCGGTGGCCCAGGATGCGAAGAACGTGAAGGTGCTGCTGCCGCCGAACGAGCGGGGTGAACCGGCGAACTTCATCACCACGCTGCTGACGATCCACATCGACCCGTCGCTGATCCAGACCGAAGCGCGGATCGTGATCAACGAAAAGCAGGGCATCATTCTGGTGACGGGCAACGTGGAGATCTCGCCGGTGGGGATCGCGCACCGGGGTCTGTCGATTACGAGCATCACGCCGGAGCCGGTCGCGACGCCGCAGCAGCCTATTTACATGGAGCGTCGGTATATCGCGTTGGATACGACACAGCAACCAACGCGCATGTCGACGAAATTACTGGATTTGCTCTCGGCCTTGGACCAACTGAAGGTCCCGGTTGAGGATCAGATCGCCATTATTTACGAGATGCAAAAGACCGGGGCGCTTCACGCCCGGATCGTGACCCGATGATCGAGCCGACGGCCAGCGCAGATCTGATGGCGAAGTTCGCACTTCCCGCCTTGGCCGGTGCTGCCGGAAACGAGCCGGGGAGCGAGTCGTTCGCTGAATCCCTACAAAAAGCCGCCAAAATGCACGGTCGCCCGGCGGCGCGGGAGGCGGCGACTCAGCTCGTGGCCGCGGCGCTTCTCGTGCCGGTGCTTGACGCGATGTATGAACGCCCACTCGCGGAGCCGCCGTTCGCCCCGACCACGGCTGAGAAACGTTTCGCACCGCTGTTGAGTCAGCACTTGGCCGACCGCATCATCGGCGCCGCCAACTTTCCGCTCGTGGACGTGATCCTGGATCGGTTGCTCGGTCCCGAAGCGCCGGCGTCTGAAGCGCCATCGGAGTCAGACCATGTCGAGTCGTGAACAGGAGTCAACCGCCCTCGTGAGCGTGGACGAGCTGGTGATGCGGCTCGAGCAGATTCTGCGCAGCCAGCAACAGGACTACGAGAAGTTGGGGCAGCTGATTGAGCGCACGCGCCAAGCCATCCGCAAGGCTGACATCAATGCGATCGCGGATCTTTGTCAAGAGGAAAACACGATTGCGCAGCACGTCACCGATTTGGAAAAGGCGCGCCTGATTCTGGCGGGAAAGCTGACGGAAATGCTGGACCCGACGGCGAGCAAGCCGCTGTCGATCAGTGAGGTTGCCCAAGCGATCGAGGAGCCGAACCGAAGCCGGATGCTTCAACTGTCGGACGAGCTTCGGTCCACAATCGAGGAAGTCCGCGGGTCGAGCCGGATCGTGCGGGCGGCGGCGGATGCGCTGGCCCGGCACATGGGTGGGCTGCTGCAGACCGTGCAGTCGGCGCTGAGCCGGGCGCGTGTGTACTCCGATCAGGGGCGGATCGCGACCGGAGCGCAGTATCAGTTTTGTTTGGATCTCAAGAGCTAGGAGCAGATCGGCCGTGGTCGTTGTGGGCGCCGAAGGCATGACGATCAGGACACGAACACGATTATGAGCCTCAACGGAGCGCTACAAATCGGACGATCGGCGCTTGCCGCCAGCCAGGCGGCGATGCAGGTGGCCGGCAACAACATGGCCAACGTGGCGACGGTGGGGTTTCACCGCCGATCCGTCCACTTGGCGGCGGCCCGTGACGAGCTCGTCGGGCGCAACGCCTTCGTTGGCCAGGGCGTCCGGTTGGAGGCGATCCGCCGCGAGGTTGACACCGCGCTTCAGTCACGGCTGCGCGACGCGTTGAGCCAGGAGCACACCGCGTTGATCGATCAGCGTTTTTTGACGTCGATCGAGACGCTGCAGAACGAGCTCACCGACTCGGATATCTCCAGCGCCCTGAGCGCGTTTTTCGGCGCGTTCTCCGAGTTGGCGAACAATCCCGAGGATACTGCCGTCCGGTCGCTGGTGGTGCAGCAGGGGATGACGCTGTCGAACAAGATCAGCGCGTTGCGCGAGGACTATGCGGTCGTGATCAAGGAGATTGATCGCGAGCTGGGCGCATCCGTGACGGCGGTGAATGACATCCTTGACCGGATATCACTGCTCAATGTACAGATCGCGCAAACGGAGCAAGGGGTCACGGAGACGGCGGCGCTGCGCGATCAGCGTGATCTGCTGATCGATCAGCTGGCTGAGAACCTCGACGTGAGCGTCATCGAGCAAGCGAGCGGCGCGACCGACGTGTTCGTCGGTTCGGTCCCGATTGTTCTGGGCGGACAATCGCGCGGGGTCGAGCTGCGCGTTGAGACCGTGCAGGGGAAGACGGAGGTGTCGATCCGTGTGAGGGCCGACGGGACGAAGCTGAACGTGAGCACGGGTCGAATCGGCGGCCTGCTGCGGCAGCGCGAGGAGACGGTTCAGCCGGCCATCGACGATCTGGACACCTTCTCCGCCCAACTGATATTCCAGGTCAACCGCGTGCACTCGCAGGGGCAAGGCCGCAATGGCTACGACCAGGTGACGGGGACGTACACCGTGGATGACACCACGGCGACGCTCAACTCGACCGCGGCCGGCTTGGACTTCCCGATCGAAAACGGCAGCTTCTTCATCCACGTGACGCACAAGGACTCGGGTACGAGAACGACGTACCAGATCAACGTGGATGGCGATGCGATGTCGCTGGACGATTTGATCAACGAGATCAACGTGACCGTCGCGGTGCCCAACGTGACGGCGAGCGCATCGTCCGGGAAGGCGCTGGTGCTTACCGCCAATAGTGGATACGAGATCAGCTTCTCCGACGACACGAGCGGCGCGCTGGCGGCGTTGGGGCTGCATACGTTCTTCACCGGTTCCGATGCGTCGACAATCGCGGTGAACGAAACGGTCCAGAACGATCCGAATCTGGTTGCGGCCGGGGCGGGACACGTGCCGGGGTCCAACGGGACGGCCCTGGCGTTGGCCGACCTGCAGGATGTCGCGCATACAGAGCTGGGCGGATCGAGCCTCCGCGAGTTCTGGCGCAACGCGGTCACCTCGCTGGCGGTCAAGGCCGGCGCTGCCAACGACGCTGTGAAGTCATCCGCCCTCGTGCGCGAAAGCCTGGCCGCGCAGGTGCAGGCCGTCTCGGGCGTCTCGCTGGACGAGGAAATGATCAACCTGCTCATGTTCCAGCGCCAGTTTCAGGCCGCCGCCCGCTTCATCGCCGTCATCGACGAAACCCTCCAAACCCTCCTCTCGATCATCTGACCTCATCTTCCCCCTCATGCCTAATCCCTAATCCCTAATGCCTAATGCCTTCTCATGAGCAGCATTCCCTCCAACCTGGCCCGCGTTCCCAATACGCTTGTCTCTCAGATCGTGCGGAGCTCGTTGACTCGAACTCAGCAGGATATTCTGCGCTTGCAGATTCAATTGACGACGGGCAAGGCGGTCAACCGCGCTTCGGACAACCCGGTCGCGGCGAGCTCGATCAGTGTGCTGGACGACCTCATCGAGCGGCGCGATCAACGATTGCGCAACCTCTCGCACGGGGATTCGGTGCTGGGCAACGTCGATGCTGCCTTGGGAGACGCCTCCGAGATGCTGTTGGAGGCCAAGGGCATCGGGTCCAGTCAGATCGGGGTCGGTTCCGACGCCGAGACCCGCAGGAATCAGGCGCAAGTGATCGACGCGATGATCAATCAGCTCATCGGCATCGCCAACCGGCAGTTTCAAGATCTCTATTTCTTCGGAGGCGATGCGACGGCGAATCCGCCAATCGTCGAGCTGCTCGGCGGATTGCAGTACCAAGGCGTGGGTGATGGGATGACGACCGACCTCGGTTCGGCCGGCCCGATCCCGATCACCATGTCCGGGGAGGATGCGTTCGGCACGCTGAGCGCGCGAGTTCAGGGCGCCGTTGATCTCAATCCCACCATGACCGGCAACACGAGGCTGCTGGACCTCAACGGCGCGCGGGGATTCGGCATCAGTTTGGGCACCATCAACGCGGATGTGAACGGCGTGGACGTGGCCATCGACTTGTCGGACGCCCACACGGTGTCGGATGTCATCGCGACGCTCGAGGCGGCGATCCAGACCGAGGACCCCGGGGCGACGGTGGCGATCAGCGCTGCCGGCGACGCCTTCTCGATCGTCCCCAGCGGCGGGGTCACGATCACGATCACCGATGCGGGCGGCGGCAACACGGCGGCGGATTTGGGTCTTGCCCAGGTCTTCGACGGCGTCACGATCGACGGCTCGGATGTCGATCCTCGAATCACCGACCTGACGCCGGTGACCAGCCTGTCCGGGGTGACCGTTCCGATGGGGACGATCAGAATCACCAACGCCGGCCAGTCGCGCGATCTGGACCTCTCCAGCGCGGCGACCGTGCAGGACATCATCAACGCGGTCCAGGGATTGGACCTGGGCGTGCGCGTCGAGATCGCAGACACCGGCGACCGACTGAACTTCATCAACGAGCTGTCAGGCGGGCAGATGGCGATTGCGGAGGTGGCGGGCGGAACGACGGCGACCGAGCTGGGCGTTCGGTCCTTCGCCGCCTCGACGCTCCTGGAGGATTTCAACAACGGGCTCGGGGTGGAGATCCTCTCCGGGGCGGTTGATCCGATCACCGGCCTTCCCGACCCGGCCAAAGACCTTGACTTTCGGATCACGCTCAAGGACGGGAGCACGTTCGATGTCGATCTTGTCGGTTCGCAAGACGTCTCGGATGTGCTCGATGCGATCAATGCGGCGGCCACGGCGGCGGGGATCGCGGTTCCTGCGGATTTCAACGCTGCGCTGGCCGCGGACGGGAACGGCATCGAGCTGACGGACAACACGGCGGGCGTGACGACGCTGGTCGAGGCGCTCAATGGATCACATGCGGCGGAGAACTTGGGGATCCTCGGGTCCACAACCGGCGCAACTCTGACGGGTGAAGATCGCGCAACCGTTGCCGTGGACAGTGTCTTTTCGCACCTGATCGCCCTTCGTGATGCATTGCTGACGAATGATGAGCGTGGCATCACGCTTGCAACAGGGAATCTGGAAACGGATATCAATCGGCTTGCGAACGCACGTGCCCAAGCAGGGGTTCGCAACCGGCGCGTGATGGACGCGATAATACGCGAGGAAGACTTGCGAATTCAAGACGCATCATTACGAAGTCAGGTTCAAGATTTGGACTTCACCGAGGCAGCCATTCGCTTTTCCACGTTACAGCAACAACTGCAAGCCGGGCTCATCACCGCGAGCCAGGCCGCATCATTGAGTCTGATGGATTTTTTGCGCTAGTTCGTCTGCGGTGAGCGTCGGTCTTCCGGCCGGATCGACGCTTGGACAGGAGGTTCCGCCGCTCTTGGAGTTGAGCGCGGCGTAAACCAAGGATTGGTTGGCCGAAGGATTCGGAGCGTTCAAATGAACGTTGAGACAACCCGCTTCGGTACGGTGGATGTTGATGCGAATCGCATCATCACCTTCCCCGCAGGCTTGCTCGGGTTTACCAGCTTCACGAAATACGCATTGCTTCAGCCGGACGATGACGCGGCCTTCTTTTGGCTGCAATCGATCGACGCGCCGGAGCTGGCGTTCGTGGTGACGGACCCGAGCTTGTGGATGCGGGACTATCAGGTTCCCATCCGCCGGGAACAAATGGACGAGTTGGGCCTGGACAAGCTTGAGAACGCGCAAGTGTTTGTGATCCTGAACAAGCACGACCGCGCGTTGACGGCGAATCTACAGGGCCCGCTTATTGTGAACGTAACCAACCGTCACGCCATGCAATTGGTGCTGGCCGACAAGAAATGGACGACGCGCCACGAGATCGTCCAGCTTGACGAGCCGGCGAGAGTTGCTTCGGCGTAGCGCGTCCCAAGGATTTGGCGCGTTCCCCCAGCGTCCCCGAAGGGGCTGGCGGGTGATGGAATAGAACTGACCGCCCCGAGGTACGGACGCCTCGGCGCGGGTCCCCTGGGGTATCGATCCCATTGCGGACCCGCAGTCAGGAAGGAGCCTGCACGTGTTGGTGCTCTCACGTCAGCGCGACGAAACAATCATGATCGGCGACGACATTGAGTTGACCGTCGTGGATATTCGGGGCGACAAGGTGCGCCTTGGGATCAAGGCCGCGCCCGAGATCGCGATCCATCGCAAGGAAGTGTACGACGCGATCAAGCGCGAGAACGAGCAGGCCGCCCAGCTCGCCGAGGGCGCGGTCGGCGCGTTCAGCGAAAAGATCAAGCCGACGACGACTGTTGTTCGATCCCCCGTGCCTGCGGCGAAACTCAACCGCAGGCCGGATTTACAGAAACGGGCGACCGCCTAGAGACACCGGCGAAGTTCGCCGTCACGCCCGCGGCGACGCCGGCCTTTGGGACGTAACACCAGGGCCGGCCCAATCAAGCATCCAGCCTCGATCAAGGAGGATTGCCATGGCTCGGATCAACACAAACATCTCCTCAATGCTCGCGCAGCGCAATCTCGCGCGAACCAGCGATGATCTGGCGATGCGCCTGCAGCGGCTGTCCACCGGCCTGCGCATCAACCGCGGGGCCGACGACCCGGCGGGGTTGATTGTCTCGGAACGGCTGCGCAGCGAAATCAAGGGGATCACACAGGCGATCGCCAACTCTCAGCGGGCCAGCTCGGTCATCGCCACCACCGAGGGATACCTCGCGGAGGCGGCCGACTTGCTCATCTCGATCAAGGCCCTGATTGTGGGCGCGGCCAACACGGGCGCGGTCAGCCGGGAAGAGATCGAAGCCAACCAGCTCCAGGTGGACAGCGCCATCGAGTCAATCACCCGTATCTCCAACACGGCCAGTTTCGCAGGACTCCAACTGCTCAACGGTTCGATGGAATATTTGACCTCGGGCGTCCCCGCCAGCGCGATTGCAGGGGTGAACATCTTCAGCGCCCAGTTCGGCAACAACACCACGATCAATGTTAACGTGGAGGTCGTCAGCTCGGCGCAGGCGGCGACGCTGTTCCTCTCAGGTAATACGGTGGGCTCGACCGGGGCACTGTTGAGCAGCGTCACCGTAGAAATCGCCGGTAACCTCGGCGTGCAGACATTGTCGTTCGTGTCAGGCACGAGCCTCAGTAAGGTTGTGGCCGCGGTCAATACGCTGCGAGACTCGACGGGTGTGAGCGCTGCCCTTGTTTCTGCGACCAATCAGACCAGCGGCCTGACGTTCAATTCGGTCAGGTTCGGGTCCGATCAATTCGTCTCGGTGAGGAAGATCGGAGACAGCGGTGATTTCTTCGATGTTTACACCGCACAAAACGGCAACGCGGTTCAGCGCGACAAGGGTGAGAACGTCAAGGCGATCATCAACGGCGCTCTGGCGGTCGGGGACGGGGTGGACGTGACGCTGAACACCCCGACCTTGAGTCTGGAGCTGGAGCTGAGCACGGATTTTGCGCAGGTGACCGGCGTGGCTAAGTCGTTCGTGATTACCGGCGGTGGGGCGAACTTCCAGCTCGGCCCCGACATCAACGCCACCCAGCAGGTGGGGTTCGGCGTCCAGTCAATTGCGGGCAGCCGGGTCGGAGGCACGACCATCGAGGGCGTCCGATATTTCCTGGAGTCGATCAAATCCAGCGGGGCCAACTCGCTGATCTCAGGTCGAACCTTCCAGGCGGCACAGGTTCTGGAGAGCGCGATCAGCGACATCTCGATCCTTCGCGGTCGACTTGGCGCGTTTGAGCGGAACACGATCCAGACGAACATTCGAGCGCTTCAGGTCGGGCTGGAGAACATCACCGCGAGCGAATCGGTGATCCGCGATGCGGACTTCGCCTTTGAGACCGCCGCCCTGACGCGGGCACAGATTCTCCAGCAGGCGGGAACGTCGGTCTTGGCCACGGCGAACCTGACGTCCCAGAACGTGTTGGCGCTGCTGGGTTAGCGGGTCTGAGATCGGCGTTGGGTCGGCGCCAGCGGCGCGTGCTATATAAAGGTTAGACCTAAGAAACCCCCGTCGGATGCGGCGGGGGTTGTTTGTTGCGCTGCCCAAGTCCCGCGGCGTTCCCGATCCCCAAGACCCATCAATTTTTCCTGATTTGCCAAGGCGGATGAAGTCGCGCCCTTTGCGCGTCGATACTGAACCATCGAACCGGACCAGGTTGGCGCAGTGCGCCAGGTCGGTTTTCGAGATCACAGGGGCCGGATGACACGGCAGAAATCCTCAAACAGGGGTTGAACCCCAATCCGGATGGGACAAATCGGACTCCGCCGATGGCCAAGAAAGCCCTCAACGCGGGTCCAAGGAGGACACAATGACATCGATTAACACAAACGTACCGTCAATGATCGCCCAGCGCGTGCTGCGTTTCCAGAACCAGGGCCTGGTGACCAGCCTTGAACGGCTGAGCACCGGTCTGCGGATCAACCGCGGCAAGGACGATCCGGCCGGTCTGATCGCCTCGGAGAACCTTCGCGCGAGCATGAACGCCATCGGCGCGGCGATCAAGAACGCCCAGCGAGCCGAGCAGGTCGTGAACGTCGCTGAAGGCGGTTTGGCAGAGATCAGCAACCTCATCGTCGAGCTTCAGAGCCTGGTCGGCGCGTCCGCCAACGAGGCTGGTCTTTCCAAAGAAGAGAAGGACGCGAATCAGTTGCAGATCGACTCGATCCTGCAGACGATCGATCGTCTGGCCAACTCCACCAGCTTCCAGGGCGTCAAGCTGCTCAACGGCAACTTCGACTACACGACCAGTGGTGTGACCGCCTCGCTGCTTACCGACGTGACGATCAACTCCGCCAAGCTCGCCAAGGACGCGACGATGACGGTGGCGATCACGACGATCATCTCCGCCCAGACCGGCGGCGTGTTCCTGAACACGAGCACGACCTACAACGGCGGCGGCGCTGGCTCGCTGACGATCGAGGTGACCGGGAACGACGGCGTCCAGCAGTTCACCTTCGCCTCCGGCACCAGTCAGGCCAGCGTCATCACGGCGATCAACGCCTTCAAGGACGCCATCGGCGTTTCGGCGGCCGGAAACGGCCTGCGCGTCGAGCTGCGGTCACTTGAGTTCGGCTCCAACGCCTTCGTTCGCGCAAAGGAGATCAGCGGTGGTGCGGACGGCACCGACTACATATTCGCCGCGGCGACGGGAGGTTCGGCCGTCACCGACCTCAAGGACAAGGGTCGAGACGCAACCGTCACGATCAACGGAATCCAGGCCACTACGGACGGCCTGGAAGCCCGGGTCTCCAGTGACGGATTCGACGTGGCGATCACGATGGACGGCACCAGCGCGCTGAACACGACCAACGGCAGTACGTCGTTCACGATCACCGGCGGCGGCGCCACCTTCAGCCTCTCGCCCGACGTCAATCTCTCCGGTAAGGTCTCCATCGGTATCGAGACGGTGACGACCGGTAACCTGGGCAAGGCGGGCATCGGCTTGCTTTCGGATCTGAAGTCCGGCGGCACTTCCAACGTCATCAACGGCGACTTGACGACCGGTCAGAAGATCGTCGACGAGGCGGTCAAGCAGGTGGCGAGCCTGCGAGGCCGACTTGGCGCGTTCCAGAAGAATGTCATCGGTTCGACGATCGCCAGCCTGGGTGCGACGTTGGAGAACACGGCCGCGGCCGAGTCCGCGATCCGTGACGCCGATTTCGCCGTCGAGACCGCGGAACTGACGCGGCGGCAGATCCTGTCACAGGCGGCGACCCAGTCGTTGATCATCGCCAACGCCCTACCGCAGTCCGTCCTCCAGCTGCTCGGGTAAACCGGCGACATCCCATCCTGACGCTTCAAGCGGCGACCGGTCCACCCGGTCGCCGCTTTCTCTTTTGGTCCATCGCACCCTTTCACGCCTCGCCTCGCGCGCGACCGATAAGGCGATGGTCTGACGGCGTCAATCGCCGCAACACCAATCAGCGCAGACGGAGGGCCGCGATGCAGGTTGTTGCTGTTCGCAAATCGATCACGGTTCCCGTCGAGAAGGGGCACAACACCATCACGCTGCGCGCCGGGGTGCGGTATGTGATGCACGACACCGAGGTGGACAGTGGCAGTGCGGCGGGCGTGTGGAAGCGTGTGGAGGCGCTGCCGGAGGCTCCGGCGCGGTTCAATCCTCGACACGCATGCACAGGGCGTCTTCTGGCGCCATTCATCGGAGGGCTCGGGGAGGCGATCTCCATGCTGCCGGTCCTGGCCAGTATCCGCCGGCAACACCCGCAACTGACCATCGACGTGACGACGACGCCGGGCCCGGCTGAGCTGTTTGCGATGTCGGGGCAGCTTCAGAGCGTGCGCACGTATCCGCTGCGCCTGGAGGCGTGGCGGCGGTACGAACATTATCTGACGATGGAAGGTGTGCCCGAGACCGGCCAACCGCCGGGCCGGGCGCTGCCGGAGGTCTTTGCCGCGGGGCTGGGTATTGAGCTCACGGACCGGACGTTCCAATTGAAACTGCCCGAAGCCGCCGACGAGGTGGATGCCGATGACTCCGCGACGCCCATAGCGGGGCTGGCCGTGGGCGAAGGCGAGTCGTTGCGGGCCTATCCGGCCCCGTTACTTCGGGAATTGGTCAGCCTGTTGGTGGAGCACGGCATCGGCTGCGTGTTGTTGGGACGGCCGGACCCGGCTTGGGTTCTCCCCGAATCCCCGCCGATGATTACCGACCTTCGCGGCAAAACGAAGACGCTGCTGGACCTGGCGGTCTGGCTGCGCGCGATGACGGTCGTTGTCGCCCACGATTCGATGATCCTGCACCTGGCGGCGGCGCTGGGACGTCCGACGGTCGCACTGTTCGGACCGACGAGCCGCGACCACGCATCGCTCTATACCCACGCGACCTCCCTGGCCAGCGCCGCCCCCTGCGCGCCGTGCCATCAAGCCGGTCAACGGTGCCCCAAGGGATACGACCGCTGCATCGCTTGGGACGACAATGCGGTGCGCCCACAAACGGTCGCCGACGCGGTGCTTGAGCGTGTATCGCAGCACCGTGCCGCTGCGCCCACATCACTGGCCGCCGCTAAATGATTCGATCGGAAGCCCTCAATCGATGTGCAAGTCCTCGGTGAAGCGTGAGTCTTCCCTGATCTGTTCCATTGGGATGCCGAGCTGCTCTGACGTGATAACCCGGATCTTGTAGAGGATTTCGCGCCGAGTTGGTGCGGCGTCGGTGAGATCCGATGCCTTCATCGATGTCGCATACATCACAAGGTCACTGATCGTTTGAGCAGAACCGGGAACGAACACTGCCAATGGTCTGGTAGCGAGGCTGGCGACAAACCAAAGTGGTAGGCCAGCAAGCAGAAACCAAGGTTCACGCGTGACTACGGCCAGGGCAGCAGCACATGCCGTAACAATGATCGCCGCAGTCCAAACCGTTGCCGTAGATCTTTGAAGTGACGGAAGCTGAATACCGGAAGAGAGAAGGGCCTGCCAGAGGTCACGGCGCTGCTCCTGCGGGATCAAACTTCCCAACTCCGTTTTCGGAGTGATACCGCGGCGTGAAAGCGATAAGAACGTGGTCAACTCTCGGCGCAATCGGTAGAACGAGCGGCTGGTCAGACAGGCTTCAGCTTGCGGAAGCGTCCTGCTCAGTTCAGCGTGAACATACTCGGTGACATCGTGTACCGAAAGCAGTCTCTCGGCAACGTTATCCGGAATCTGAAGACCGAATTCGTCCTCAAACTCCATCACTAACTCAACGCCGTCGAGCCCCATTGACTGCTCCCTGCAAGACCGTGACGAACTATAGGCTAGATGATGCGGTCAGATGCGCTCAGGCGATCGCTGACCTTTTGTTGCCACTCGTCGTAACCGGCGCGCCCCATCAGGCCGAACGTGGCGACCTTCCCGGTCTCGACGGCCGGCTGATCGTAGGCGTTGATGTTCAACATGAGTCCGGCATAGGCTGTTGCGATCTCCCACAACTGAATGAACTGACCGACGTGGTAGGCGTCGAGCGTCTCAAAGGTAATCGTGAAGTTCGGTCGCTGTGATTCAACGAGCGCGAACTCCGTAGCCCGCTTCTCGGCGGACAGCAGTTGGCCGAGCGTTGAGCCGTGCAAGTACGAAAGGTTATCAACGTCTAAATCAGATGGGATATCCACATCCGTATCAAAGCGTTCTACGTCAACGAACCCGATGACTTTGTCGTTCGGACCCTCGCGATACAGTTGAATCTGGCTGTGCTGATCCGTCGCGCCGAGGGCTTTGATCGGCGTGGCCCCGGTAAAGACTTCGTTGCCGTCGAGATCCACGCGCTTGGCGAGCGATTCCGCCCAGAGTTGCCGAAACCAATCCGCCAATGAATAGAGCGCGTTGCAATAGGGCATGAGCACGTGATTCGTCTTGCCGCGTCGCGTCAGCTCGATCAGCAACCAGGCGAGCATCGCCGCGGGATTCTGCGTCAGGGCTGGGTTGGCGCACCGCTCGTCCATCGCCGCCGCACCGTCCAGAAGCGCTTCAATGTCGATCCCGGTCATGGCGGCGCTGAACAATCCCACCGGTGAAAGGACGCTGAACCGCCCGCCCACGCCGTCCGGAACGGGTAGTGTCGCGTAGCCTTGTGCATTGCAGATTTCTCGCATCGTCCCCTTCCGGGGGTCGGTGATGGCGACGATGTGCTCGCGGTGTGAATCGCCAAGCGCTGCGTTGAGCATTGAGCGCAGCACCATGAATTGCGATGCCGTCTCCGCCGTTTCACCTGACTTGCTGATGACGTTGACGACGGTCCGTTTGAAGCTCGGATCGTCCCGGCGAATCAAATCGAGTGTGGCCCCGACGAACTGGGGATCGACATTATCCAGCAC
>JACZXL010000082.1 GCA_022571635.1 Planctomycetota bacterium | reverse complement strand
TAATTCGATGGATGCTTGTCGTACCGAATCAGAATCGCACGGCACTTGCTCAACCACGCGAGCGTGCGCTCCACGACCCAGCGGCGGGCCGGATGTCGCCTGCGGCCGCGGCGGTCCAGCTTCTCTTGGCCGATCCGACGAATATGCGGCGTGTGTCCACGACTCACCGCCGCCGCATGACCGGTGGGATTGTCATACCCCTTGTCCAGACACAGGTGTTGCTTCTTGCGCGACGTCGGCCTGGGTTTCGGTACGACGATGGCCTGCAGTGTGCGCTTCAACAGTTTCGCGTCATGAACATTGGCCCCGGCGATCACGACGCCCAGCGGACCGCCGTCGGCTTCGACCACCAAGCTTCGCTTCACCCCGTTTTTGCCTCGATCCGTCGGGTTCTTGCCCACGTGATCCCCCCAAAACGCGCCTTGCCCATGGCGGCGTCCGCCGACTGCCACCGCCAGTCCACGCCGCCCAGTTCGTCGCAGGCCCGGGTCAACTTCCTCCAGATCTTCAGCAGCACGCCGTTGCGGGCCCATCGTTGGAAATACCGATGTGCGGTGCGATCGGAGCCGAGTTCCTTGGGCAGCCTGTTCCACTGACAGCCGCTCCGCATGCGGTGGATGATGCAGTTCAGCACCTTTCGCCGATCCGCCGGCGGTCGGCCGGTCCGCTGGCGGGGCATGTCGGCATCGATGATGGGTTTGATGAGTCGCCACAGTTCGTCATCCACTTCCCAGATTGTCGGCATCCTGCCTTTGCGTTTCGCCATCCTGGCACTCCTTTTGTAAATCCACAAAAGGAATATCGGCTTCAGGAGGCCTTTTGAGATAGTTTCTTAGTCTTCCGAGTCGCGTAGGTGGAGCTGAAGCTCGTCTGCCAGTCGTTCGCCGACCTGTTGTTCTTCGTCGATGACGACGTGAGCGCCGGCGAGCTTCAGTTCCCAATGGAAAATGTGATACCGCGCTCGCGCGATGATATGAGCCTGCGGCGCGAGCGATCGAACTTGCTCGACGATGCTGCGGACCGTGGTTGGGTCCGGCACGGTAATGACGACAACACTTGCAGTTGGGACACTGACTTGTTCGAGCACTTCAGGCTTGCGAGCGTCGCCGACGTGGGTGTCGAACCCGAGTTGCCGAGCGGTGCTGATCGCGCGTAGATTCAGATCGACGACTCTGACCAGGACGTTGCGATCAGTCATCGTTTCACCGACCGCCCTGCCGGCGGGTCCGAAACCAATGATGACGACGTGATCTGCGGGGACTAGGGTCGGGTTGGCCGGGGTGTCGGCAGTCGCGCTCACCAGGTGGAATCGCTCGAGTAGGGCGACGATCCGTTGCGACAGCGGCCAGGCGGTCGTAACGAGGTACGGCGTCAGGAACAACGTAACGATCGTCGCCGAAACGATGAGCTTGAACATGTCGTCCGTGATCACGCCGGTGACGGTCCCATCGGACAGATGGTGTACGCGGGCAACGGCAGCGAGCACGAATGAGAATTCGCCGACCTGGGCCAGGCACAGACCGGTGCCGATAGCGTTGGTATGCGTCTGGCGAAGCAGTTTCAACACCAGCCAGACGATGATCACCTTGCCGACTACGATCGCCGCCACGAGTGCGACGACGGCCGGGAGATGTTGAGCCACCCATCTCGGATCGCCCAACATCCCGATCGAGCTGAAAAACAGTGTGAGCAATACGGTTCGTAGCGAGGAAATATCAGCGCGAATCTGAGTAGCGAAGGGTGATTCGCCCAGGAGCATTCCCGCTACGAACGCGCCGAACGCCGCCGGTAATTTCAGCTCGTTCGCCGCCCACGCTGAACCGAGACCAAGGACGACGGCCAACAAAATCGGCAGGTCGCGATTGTGTTGCATCATGCGGGTGCCGAGCACCTGCGGCACGACGTAGTTGGACAGAAGGTAGAAGCTGCTGAACAACGCTGCGGCCAGAACGATCATCAGCATGATCTTCCCAACCATCTGGCCGGCGGTTCCCTCGCCGCTCATTACGCTCACCAATACCACCAGCGGGACGACGGCAAGGTCCTGGACCAAGAGGATGCCGAGCGCGTGTCGGCCGTGGACGGATTCGATCTCGGCTCGGGCGACGAGCACGCGCAGCACCCCGGCGGTGCTGCTGAGGGCGATGACGGCCCCGATGACGATCGCGGGGCGCAGGGCAAGGCCCATGAGTAGCGCCGCACACGTCGCCACGCCCAGGGTGATGATTACCTGGAGCGTTCCGCCTCCGAGCGCGGTTGTCCCGAGTCGCCGAAGTCGGCCCCAGGAGAACTCCAATCCGATCGTGAACAGGAGCAGGGTCACGCCCAGCTCCGCCAACGCCTCCACGTCTTTCTCGTTTGAGATCCAGTTCAGGGCATGGGGGCCCAGCAGGGTTCCCGCCAGCAGATACCCGAGGATCGCGCTCTGGCGGAACCGCTCACAGATCGCACCTAGCACCAGCGCGGTCAGCAGCAGGATAATGACGTCAAGCAGCGAGCTCCAAAGGTCCACCTGAGACATTTCGGCATGACGTGGTCACCCACTCAAACACCGGGTGGTGGTTGTGGATCCAGCCCGACTGGGGCCGAACGTTGCCATATAGCGTTTGGTACGGCGCTGGGCGCGCCACCGCTCATTAGACGGGCGATCTGTCCAATGCCGTCGGATTCCTCATCGTGCTCGTACTGGACCTGGGTATGGGGCTCACGCTGCTCATCGGGCTGGCGGTTCTGATCGTCATCGGCCGACACTAAAGCGATATCGGGCAAGCATCTCCGACGATTCCTCCAAGAAACTCGAAGATCGCATGTCATCCAACATGCCCATCGCAACGTCTGTGATGTGCCAGTCCACCGATCCAACAGGAGACACGCCGATGTATCTCAAAGTCCCAGTCGTTTGCCTGCTCGTGAGCACCGTGGCGATGATCGTCCTCGGCTGTGTCGAGCGCAAGGAGCGCATCACCATCCGTCCAGAGGGCACGGTCCTCATCGAAGCAAGTTTTTCCACAGAGTCGTTCAACGAACTGTATGGAGACGACGGCGATGCCGTGCCTTCCCTCGCCGGCGGCTGGCTCGTTGCAGAATCCATCGAAGTCGACGACAAGGGCAAGAATCACTATCGCCTCAAGGCCGAGGCCATCTTCCCCCCGGAAATGAAGCTGCCCCAGAATTACGCGCCGCTCGGCGACACCACGCCTGATGTCTATCTCCAATTCCCGACAACGCTCATCATCGAGGATCGCGACGACGGGACCTACTACCATTTCCACCGCACGTACGTTCGACGATCCTGGGCCGATCTTGCCACGCGTCGCCGCCTGCTGCTCGACGAACCGCTCAAGGCGATGGAGGGTCGCAAGCTCGAGGATCTGTCACCGCAGGAGCAGACCAAGGTGCTCCGTGCGTTTATTGATTTTGAGGCGGCCAAGATCATGACGTTTGCCCGTAGCGCTTATCTTGAAGTCACGCCGGATGCGCCGCAGGATCACTGGCTGTATATTTACGAGGACTTGATGCAGTTCAAGAACGACGTGGACTACAATCGACTGCTCAGTCTCATGGCAATTCCCGATCAGGAGGAGCGCGATACACTGCTTGCCGAAGAAGCGGAGCGCTGGGAGAACGCCGCGGCTGATCGTTTGCGAAAGGCGATCCGCACCTACGGTCGCTACGGCGGGTCGCAACTCAAGACATTTCTACAGCGCTATGAATGGCACAAGCGCTATCATCAGATCAGCGAGGACCTGGGTGACGACGCGTTTGAGATCACCGTTCAGATGCCGGGCGAGATCGTGGCGAGCAATGCTGATTCCGTCAGCCCGAGGCAGGCGACCTGGAAGTTCGACGGGGCGCAGATTCGAGATCGGGACATTGAGCTGATGGTCACTTCCCGTCTTGTCGAGTGAGTGGGTATTGTTACAGTGTCGATGGTGCAAACAGCCGAGCGCGACGCAGCCTTCGAATCCTATCGCAACGAAGTGTATACTTGGGCGTATCGCTTGCTCGGTCGGCATCATGATGCGCTGGATGTGGCGCAGGACGTATTTCTGCGGTGGGTGGATCAGTGCGCTTCCGCGCCGCCTCGCAATCCGCGGGCGTGGCTGCGGCGCGTAACCATTCATCGTGCAATCGACTTTCGCAGATCGGACGCCAGTCGCCGGACACGGGAGAGGCGTTTGCCGGCGTCGCCCGTTCACGTCGATGAGTCGAAAGTTGCCCGCGACGAATTACGAAACGATATCGCTAATGCAATGGAGGCGCTGAGCGAGATGCAGCAGAGTGTACTTTTCGCAAAGGTCTACGACGGCCTGACGTTTGCGCGGATCGCCGCCGAGCTGGAAATTGCCGTACCGACCGCCAAGACGCATTATCTTCGAGCCCTCTGCGCTCTTCGAGATCGATTGGGTCAGCAGTGGGGGCCCTGAAAGGACGAACGTATGACACGTGATGAACTCAAAGCGATGTTGGCTGATTATCTCGGCGAGGAGCTGGATGGAGATCGCAACCGCGAATTTGAAGCGGCGCTTGCGCGCGATCCGGAGTTCGCAGTTGAAGTAGGCGGTCTGCAAGAAACACTTCAAAGACTACGTACGTTGGATGCGCCGACGCCAATGCCCATGGCCAGCTCCAAAGGCGGTCGTTCGTTGGCTGGTCCGACGCTGCTGCGGTATGCGGCGGTGCTCGCGCTTGCGTTTGTCGGTGGCTACCTGGCCCGCGGACCGGCTGCTGAATTGCCGCAGCCGCCTTTGGCGGGAACGTCACAAGAAATAGTTGCCGCGCCGTCGAACGAATCGGCCGACGCCTGGCGACTCCGCCTCGCCAAGGTCTACACCGAGCACCCCAGTGATTCGAGCCTCGCACGGTCACTGGTCGCGTTTGTCCACTCTTTCGAGTAGTGGGGCCTATGGATCGAGTGAACGCTGCACGGTTTGGCGCTTCTTCCTTCGGCGTTTGCGCACGAGGGGCTCGATCCACAACCACAGGCCGCTAAAAACCATGAGCAGGAGCGCGAAGCTCACGACGGGCATCACCCACTCGTGCACCCAGTCGGCCCAGAACGAACCGTCGTGAATCTGCTCGATTAGGTCCGAACGCCGAACCTTGCGCGTGCTGAGTATTTCGCCCGTCACGGCGTCCACTTGGATCTCCGACCAATTGTGCTCCGACCGCACCTTGAAGATGCGATTGCCCGGGCGAAAGTCCACGCGATCGATGTCTTTGATCGACTGAAAATCCGGATGGTCCTGCGCGAAGACCGATTCGAAGAGCTGCTGGTTCGTGATGAAGTCGTCGACGCCGCCTTGAGCGCCGATCATCATCGGCGGCTGAATCCAGTCCACCTTCTTCTTGATCAGCAACAGGAAGCCGGTCGTCGCCGTGCAAGTGAAGAACGCGGCGGCGCAGAGGCCGGTCCACTTGTGAACAGTCCAGAAGAACTTGAACGATCCCATGGGGCCCTCGTGTTGGTTTGGTGGATATCGGTTCGCGGCGGGGCGATACTAGCGGTTTTGTTCGCTCGCTCCCACGGCCGGCATCCCGCCGCTCGCCGGCAAACACCATCGCCCGGCCAGCGGTGCGGGTTCGGAGCATCCGGTCACTTGAGGCAACGTAATGGGGATGCCGTCGGCACACAGCACGCCGAGCACAGCGATCGCCAGCGCTTCCCTGGCCGTGGGCGGGATGCCGAAGTCGTCGCTGGTCGTAACCGGTGGGTCTAAAGCCGCGGCGATGGCCTTCACAAGCGCCTCGTTCAATGCGCCGGCGCGGCCGCGCTTCCGAGGCCGTCACGTCGTATTGACCACGACGTGGATGACCGAGCAGGCCAGCAGGTTGCGCGTGCGCAGGAAGATCACGCCGAACGCCAGACCCGTGGAGCCTTGGCTCAGGATCGACAACGCCGCCCCGGCCAGGAGATCCCCGCCGAGATATTTTGCGTCAAGTCCAATGTGCCAGAGCCCGAATCCGAGTGACGAGACCACGAGCGCCCATGCGGGGCTGATGAGTCGGCTCAACCGGGTCTGCAACACGCCGCGGAACAGGAACTCTTCGAAGAACCCGTTCTGCATGGTGTTACTGACCAGCTTGTGTCCCAGCCGACCGACCGACCAGGCGCCGGTGATGAGGTTGAAGAGCCAGTAGCCGACGTATGCGATACTCCAGAGCACCACGACACGCCAAGTGCGCCAGCCGCGCTCAAATCCCAGGCTGCGCCACCGAGCGCCCAGCAGCAGCAGCAGCGGCAAAGGGACGACGAACATCAGGAGCGGGTTCACCAGGTAGTTCGGATTGCTCAGATAACCTGCCTGCCCGAGTCGCTGGCCGGCTCCTTCGAGGAATTGGACGAATGGCGACCAAAGGGGGATGTGGTTGAACATCGCAGGGGTGACGCCGTGGAACACCATTCCCCGCTGGCCGGTGAGCGCAATCACCGCAACGACCAGCGCCAGATGGAGCCATAGGCGTGTCGATCGTGTCGCCTGTTGTGCGTTGTCGGGACGTCCACTTGCGCTCGCCGTAAGGCCGACGGTCAGAATCGTGAACACGACGACGACAGTGATCTTCCCTAATGCGAACAGAGATATGCCGGTGTGACCCGTCCACGCGAGATATGTAGCCGAGATGATCCACAACATGGCGAAAGTCCACGCAGCGGAGGATCGCAACGCTGGCCGAAGCGCCTCGTCCCTGATCGTTTGTAGGAAGCTCCGAAGACGGGCCGCGAGCACACCCACTGCCTTATCTCCAAAACATCAATCTTGACGTGCTGTTCTGAGCCGATCAACTGTGCTCACTGTAGCGGATCGTCGCGGGCGCACAGCGCCTGACTATGGCGGTCCGTTCGGTTCGCTATCTTCATCGTGGCGCCGAAGCCAGCCCATGCGGCAGACACCACGTTCCCGCGACTGGCGCCGGGTCGGTGCAGCCGGTGACCTGCGGCAGTGTGATCGGAATACCGTCGGCGCACAGCACGCCGAGCACCGCCATCGCCAGCGCTTCCCTTGCCACAGCCGCAATACGCAACTCATCGCTCAATCGAACTGGCGCCTCACACATCGAGCGGATTCGTCTCACCAACGCTCGGTTCATAACACCGCCGCCGGCTAGTACAACTTCATCAGCGTCCGCCGTATTCAAACGACCGGCGATACACCCAGCAACTGCCTCCACCACCGTGGCGAGCAGATCGTTTGGAACAAGCGATGCAGATGGCGCTGTGATCCAATCTGATAATTCATCACCCGTACCAAGTGAACGACCATCACTCGCTTGGTCCGACAGAAGGCCTTGCAATTGCGATGAAAGCGCAGCGTTCGATTTCCCGGCACCCGCGCCGCGCCCATCCTTGTCAAACGGCTGATCAAGCACCTTGCGCGCAACACCATCCAAAACGTGATTACACGCACAAACGTCGAATCCTTCTATGTCTTCCAGTGGATCACCGCCGGCGGCGCATGGAATGACCGTGACGTTGCAGAATCCTCCAAGGTTTACAATGACTCGGCTACGTTCGTCATGCCAAAACAGAATCCAATCCGCGAGAGGCGTGATCGGCGCGCCCTGTCCACCCGCCGCCAAATCCGCCTGACGCAAGTCGTACATGACCGGGCATGCGAAACGCCGTGCGATCGGCGTGGGGTTGATCAACTGCCACGACACCGGCGGCTGATGAACGATGGTCTGCCCATGGACCGTGATCAGATCGATCATCTGGCCCGGCTCAATCAATTCAGCGATCGCCGCGGCGTGCAGTTCGCCCAATCTCAGGGCCAACCTGGAAAACTCCTCGGCGGACATCGGCTCTTGCTCAGCGGCCCGGCGAAGAGCGGCCGACAACGAACCCAGTCCGACGCTGACATGCCGGACGAGCTGGACTTGCACGCCGAGCCCCCAGCCGTCGATCTGTGCACTCGCAACGTCGATTCCGTCCATACTGGTGCCGGTCATTGCCCCGATGACCAGCCGCCGCCTTGTTCCTGTGGATGACATGTCAAGATTGTCCATAGTTCCGCCGAATCCTTCAACCGGCGTATCATCCCTGCTCCCCCGGCCCCCTCTCATGCCTCCTGACTCCTGCCCCCTTCCCCTAACCCCTAATCCCTAACTCCTCTCTTGCCTCCCCATGACCAAACGCATCCTCGTCACCGGCGGCGCCGGGTTCCTCGGCTCACATCTTTGCGATCGGCTCGTTTCGGCCGGGGACGACGTCATCTGCGTCGATAACTTCTTCACCTCACAGAAATCCAACATTGAGCACCTGCTGGACCACCGCAATTTCGAGCTGGTCCGCCACGATGTGATCCAGCCGCTGTTCCTCGAGGTGGACGAGATCTACAACCTCGCGTGTCCCGCTGCTCCGGGCCACTACCAGTACAACCCGATCAAGACGATCAAGACTTCGGTGATGGGGGCGATCCACGTGCTGGGGTTGGCCAAGCGCGTCCGAGCGAAGGTGCTCCACACCTCCACGAGCGAAGTGTACGGCGATCCGGACGTCCACCCTCAGCCGGAGTCCTATCGCGGCAACGTCAACCCCATCGGGCCCCGCGCCTGTTACGACGAGGGCAAGCGCGCCGCCGAGACGCTCATGTTCGATTACCGTCGACAGAACAACGTCAACATTCGCGTGGTGCGCATCTTCAACACCTACGGCCCGCGCATGCACCCGTTTGATGGGCGCGTCGTGAGCAACTTCATCCGCCAGGCGATCGTCGGCGAGGATATTTCGATCTACGGTGACGGCTCGCAGACGCGATCGTTCTGCTACGTTGACGATTTGATCGACGGTCTGCTCAAGATGATGGACGCGCCGGACGACTTTCCCGGGCCGGTCAACCTCGGCAACCCGGGTGAGTTCACGATTCGGCAACTGGCCGATCTCGTCAACGAGCTGACCGGCTCGTCGGCGAAGATCATTTGCGGCCGGCCGCAACCGCAGGACGACCCGGCTCGACGGTGCCCGGATATCAGTCTGGCGCGTGAGAAACTTCACTGGCAGCCGACGACCGAGCTGAAACAAGGCTTGACCAAGACGGTCGCGTGGTTCAAGAGCATCGATTTCGCTTCATATCGCGCCCCAACGCCGAATTACTGAGCAGTGCACCGGGGCATCGGGGCACCGGGGCATCGGCACATCGAGGTGGCAGAGCGCCACGTGCGGGGCGATGACGGAGCTCGGCGGACTAATCTCACCCCAAAGTTCTGTCGCTAGATGACTCATCGAGCCGAAAAATCTCCGGGCACGTTTACCGCATTTTGGGGGCATTCAGCAGCGGCTGAGTCATTCCTAGCTGGAGAATCGAAATGGCCACACGAGGCTCGTGCAGGCGCTGTGTAGTTGGGGCATTCAGGGTCATGACCCTGGGCACGGCGATGATTGCGTCCGCTGAGGCCACTGCTCAAGGCGGCGATAATTGCGCGTCGGCGGTCCAGATCACCGCCCTGCCATTTGTGGATGTTGGAAACACGAATCTCTTCGCCAACGATTACGCCCTGACCTGCGTGTTCGGCGAAGCGAACGATTCCCACGCTCGCGATGTCGTGTACCGCTACACACCGCAGCGGGACGAACTCGTGACAATCAGCCTGTGCGGCTCCGGGTTCGATACCGAGCTGTTCGTCTTCGAAGGCTCGTGCCCCGGCGAGAGCAACCCAATTGCTTGCAGTGACGACGACTGCTTCGGTTCCGACGGCCGGACCTTCGCCTCTCATCTGGACGGCGTCGCGTTGTCGGCGGGCGTGACGTACTACATCGTGATTGATGGTTTCGTGAACGCACACGGTATGTACATCGTGACGATGAGCTCGTCCTTTTGCGCTGACTGTCCGGATGGTGCGACGCTCGAAGACGAGCCCAACTGCGGGTTGGGGGACGACGGCCTGCCTGATGATTTCATCAATGGTGGGTGCAACTCGACCGAGCCCGTGTTTTCTCCGATCGCCGACGGCGAAACCGTCTGCGGCGTCACGGCGTCCGACCCTGATACCGGCGCTCGTGATACGGATTGGTACGAGTTTGTGCTGACGGAGCCGCGGATCGTCACTTGGCTGGTCACCGCGGAATTCCGAACGCTGATCGGGATCGTGGATAATGGCGGGACGGCAGACTGCACCGACGTGACCTGCTTCGTGAGTTCTACGGAAACGGCGCCTTGTCAGGAGAATTACGTCTCGGCGCTGCTGGGATCGGGAACGTGGTGGGTGTATGTAGCGCCGTTCTTCCAGGATGAAGGCGACTGCGAGTTTCCCTATACGGCGACACTGTTGACGTTGCGTCCGGCCGACCTCAACGGCGATGGCGTGGTTGATTCAGATGACCTGTCGATTCTGTTGGCATTTTGGGGTCCGTGTCCCGATCCGCCCGCAGCTTGTACGCCCGATCTCGATTTCGATGGCAACGTGGGGGTGAGCGATTTGCTGATCCTCCTGGGCGATTGGGGCTAAGTTCGCTTCGATTGATCGGTCACGATCCAAGGAGCTTTCGTGATGTTGAGACGAATGCACAATATCGCACGAGGCATGGTGTTGCCGGGTGTCGTCGTGCTGGCGATAAGTGGGATGGCCCATACAAGCTCGGGTCAGTGTGAATTGGTAGAGTTGCTGGCGTCGGATGGATCGCAGTCCGATTACTTCGGAATCTCGGTGTCGATCAGCGGCGGGGTTGGCATTATCGGTGCGCGAAACGATGATGCGAACGGTTACGCATCAGGGTCGGCATACATCTTCGTGCAGGATGGCTTGTCGTGGATCGAGCAGGCCAAGCTGCTCGCTTCGGATGGTGAGACATACAACTACTTCGGTGAATCTGTGGATGTCAGCGGCGATGTTGCGATCGTCGGTGCGCGGCGGAATGACGAGATCGGGTTCCATGCCGGCGCCGCCTACGTATTTCGCTACACCGCCGAGACAAACGAATGGATCGAGCAAGCTAAGCTGCTGGCTTCGGACGGGGCCAGTCAGGACGAATTCGGGGTCTCAGTCGCGGTCAGCGGCGACGTTGCGGTCGTCGGCGCGTACTCGCATGACCATGGTTGGAATGGCTCGAACGTGGGCGGGGTGTACGTCTTTCGATCGGCGGAGGGTGGTCGATCATGGATACAAGAGGCCGAGCTGTTGGCCTCGGACGGATCGCCGAATGATTGGTTCGGCAATGCTATCGATATCGCGGGAGATCGTATAGTCGTTGGCGCCCATGGGAATGATGTCAGCGGTAGCAATTCGGGTTCGGCTTATATCTTTCGGTACTACCCCAAGATCGGAGTGTGGATCGAAGAGATCAGGCTTGTGCCATCGGATAGCGAAGCTGGGGATCGTTTCGGCCGCTACGTGGCAATCGACGGTGAGGTGTGCGTAGTCGGAGCCACTGGGGAAGACGACAACGGCTCCAACGCAGGGGCGGCGTATGTCTATCGGTACAACGTTGGCGCTGCGCAATGGATTGAGGAAGCGAAGCTAGTGGCTTCAGACGGCGACAGCTACGACAATTTCGGACCCGTCGCAATCGCAGGAAACGTCGTTGTTGTGGGCGCGCCGAAGCATGACTTCCCGGCGATAAATGCCGGGGTTGCATATGTCTACACATACGATCCCGCCGCGGCGAGTTGGAATGAGCAGGGCATGCTCGTGGCATCGGATAACGCGCAGTATGATGAGTTCGGCGGAGCCGTTGCGATTGATGGTGGCCTTGTGATCGCTGGAGCACGCTCCCATGACGATCTCGGCAGTTCCTCGGGCTCGGCATACGTTTTTGATCCTCTTGCTGACACTGACGTCAACAACAACGGCATTCCCGACGCCTGCGAGCCGTGGCTGGGCGACCTGAACTCCGACGGCGTGGTGAACTCGGCCGATCTCATCATTCTCTTGGCCTTTTGGGGGTCATGCCCGCCGCCGCCGCTTGAGTGTCTGGGCGACCTGAACGCTGACGAGGTCGTGGGCGTCGCCGATCTGCTCATTCTGCTCGCCAACTGGAGCTGAACCGTCTCGAATCCACAGCGCGTCGCACACCGGTGTACTTGCTGGACCGCGAACAAGACTAAGGAGGTCGATTGTGACTTCGCTCAACTCCAAGGCATCGCGCTCGGCCGTACGCCGTCCGAGGGCGAACCGCCAATCCGAATTTTCCGGCCGCCTGCAGCGTTTGGCAACCGGCGTGTTTGTGACGGGCTTTGCGGGCGCCATCGCCGCCTCTCGCATTCTGGCCCCGGTATCCGGGAATCCGGGGGTTGGGGGGTTCAACGCGCCCACTCCGATGGTATCCCTGCGGGGCTATACGCAAAGCGCGTCACGCGACGCTGATCGAGCGATGCGCCGTCTGGACGAGTCGCGCCAACTGCTTCTGGAGTTGCACCGTACTCTCGCAACGGCTCGGACCGAAGGCGAGTCCGCGAGAGAAGAAACCATGGCGCGCGCGAGAGAGATTGCCAGGAGTCTGGCGGTCATCAATCATGTGGTCCGGGCCGCCAACTTCAAGGAGGCGGCGATCCTTGCTGAGGGTGAGTGTGCCGTGCCCGCCGCGGCTGCGCTCGTCTACCTCTCGACCGGGGCGTTCCAACTCTCTTCGGGTATCACAATCCGGATTCAGGGTGTGGGCGGGATCCAGGATTTCACCTTCGCGTCCGGCACACCGCAGACGAGCATCATTCGCGCGATCAATTCGTTCTCAAAGACACTCGGCTTTGAAGCCGAAAGGAGTGTCCCGAATCCCGCTCGAGTGGAGGTGCGGTCCACAGGCGTTGGTGCCGACAGCCTCGTGCGAATGTGGGGCAATCCAGTTATCTTCGCTGAACCCATCGGCGGGCCGACGCTCTTTGATCTCAAGGACTACGGCGCGAACGCCCTCGTGCTGCGGGCCGTCGTTGACAAGCCCTGATAAAACCGGGACGTTCGTCCTGATGAAGGTGTCCCTTTCGCAGCAACCGTGAATAGTTCCGACTTGAACAAGCCGTTTACCAACTCGACTTCTCGCTGTGCCCGCGGGTCGTCCGCTGTCCCGAACCGATTTCAGCGAATCGCGACTGCGGTGTTCGTGACAGGTTTCGCCGGCACGGTCGTCGCTTCTCGAATGCTAGCGCCGTTCAACGGCGTGTCCGAGCCGCGGGC
>JACZXL010000081.1 GCA_022571635.1 Planctomycetota bacterium | reverse complement strand
CAGCCCACGCTCGTACGCTGCTATGGAAGCATCACCAGCCAATGCCCCGCGACTGCTCATAACAGCCGGCCCCACCTGGGAGCCGATCGACGCCGTCCGATATCTCACGAACCGCTCGTCGGGCCGGTTGGGCCTGGCCCTGGCCCAATCGTCGATCCGTCGCGCTTGGCCGACCACGCTGCTGCTCGGTCCGACACCGCTGCCGCCGCCCCACACTTCGCACTGCTCTATCCGACGGTTCCAGACCACCGCCCAGCTCGAGACCCTCCTGGTCGAGCATTGGCCGAGTCACGATGTACTGCTCATGGCCGCGGCCGTTGCCGATTACCGACCGGTCGATGTCGAACCTACCCAGAAACGCCCACGTCATGGTCACGGCTGGAATCTGGCTCTGGAGCCGACCCCCGATCTGCTGGCCCACCTCGCCCAGACGTCCAGGCCGGATCAGACGCTGATCGGCTTCGCCCTGGAGCCCGCAGATCAGCTGATCGAATCGGCTCGGCGAAAGCTCGCCGAGAAGCACCTGGACGCAATCGTCGCCAACGACCTGACGACGATGGATAGCGACACCATCAGCGCCACGCTGCTGCTGCGCGACGGACGAACCCTCAGCCCCGGCCGCGAGCTTGACAAGGTCCAGTTCGCCAACTGGCTGCTGGATGAGCTCGCGACGATCAAGGCGGCCGCGCGCACCGCCTAGCCCTGAGCGAACGCCGCGTGCGCGGGCAAATCGCGCCGCGCGGAATTGCAGAGGGGAAGGAACCACAGATGGACGCAGATGGAGGGTAGGAGGCAGGGGTTAGGGGTTAGGGGTCAGGGATTGGGGGCCGCGTCCTCGGCAACGGACGAACTCAAAGATAACCGTATCGCGCAATCAACGAGGGCGTGGTCACTTCAGTGACCACGCGAATAACAGGGCAACGCAATGCCACCAGACCGACGCCCACGGATTCCAATCCGTGGGATTCTTGACGGCCTGTGGTATCGAGGCATCGTGGGATGATGGGATGATGCCATCGGCGAAACGGCACGTTGGTCTGGTCCCCCCGGCGGGTCAAGCCCACCGGCGAAACACGGCGATCGAGGTTTCCCTAGTGCCAAGTGCCAAGTGCCTTCTTCTCCCCCCTTGATGCCTCGATGCCTCGATGCCTTGATGCCTTCTTCACGGACACGGCCCCCAGTTGCCCAGCAAATCAAGCAGATCCGGAACGTCAACTTCGCCGTTGTTGTCGAAGTCAGCGGGACAATCTCCCTTCTTCGGGCACGGCCCCCAGGCGCCCAGCAAGAAGAGCAGATCCTTCACGCCAACGTCGTTGTTGCCGTCGATATCCCACGGGCAGGGCTGCACATCGCAGGGCTCGAAGTCTTCGATCTGAGCGGTAACATTGGCGACTCTGGTGGATAACCAGTTGCGAAGCGAGTCGAAGTGCTTGGGAACCGACCCGTCGATCTGGTTGTTGGGGTCATTTTCCAGCGCTTCGGTGAGCACAGGCTCAATGGCGTCAACAAACGCGACCAGGCTCGACGCGGAAAGGGGACCGCAAATCAGATCGTTCATGATCTGGGAGTACTGCGCGTGGAACTCCGGCACGCCGAGCAGGATCGACCCGTACGCGCTTCCGGTCTGGTAGATGTCGTCGTTCGCCCCTCCCCCCAGCGTCGCATCAAGGTCCCACGGATAGTGCTGCCGGGTGAGCCCGGACAGGAAGTCGGCGTAGTAGAAGTTCTTGCCGTGAGAGAAGATCGCGTCCGGGTTGCGCGAGAACGAACCGGCCGCCGCCAGCGTCAGGAGGCCCTGCATGTTGACCAGCAGCGGCAGTTCCGCAGCGAGGGTGGCGGGGTCCGGCGTCGAACAGGAGGGGTCCGGGGCGAACGGCTCGTAGCACAGCGCCTCGAAAGTCGGGCTGTCCTCGGGACCACCCACCTTCAGGTCAACCTGGCCCTTGCTGCTGACCTTGTACAGCCAGGTCTCACCGTTCACATAGATGCCCCGGTTCTGCAGGAATCGCTTATCGCGCTGCTCGACGTTGACGTAGACCCCGGTATAGACGCCGTTGATGTAGAGCGTGATCCACGAGGCCAGACCGGGGTCGTAGCCATAGCCCTCTGGGCCGGAGGCGAGCCGGTGCAGATACCACGCGATGCCCTCGGAGACCACGTCCTGATCGTCCCCGTTCTCCAGGCTGAGCTTCCGCGAGTCGTGCCACAACTGACCGGGCACCAGCTCGTTGATATCGATCTTGAGGCTCACTTTGATGAACGGACCACCGCCCAGGGGATCGCCGGGCTTTCGGCGAACGGCGACCAGGATCGGCTTCTCGCCGTCCATCCAGAACATCGCCGGCACTTCGATATCGAACGTGTCATCGTGCTGAATTGTGTTCCAGTCACCGGGGTCCATTTCCAGATTCAGGGCTACCAGCTCCAGCGGATTGAAGATATCCGGCCAGTCCTGCGCGTGGACCTTCCCGACGGGCACCATAGCAGCCATCGCCATGATCGCCGGAAGTATTCCTGCTCGTGACGTTCTCATCCTGTTTCTCCTACGGTCTGATCGTCCCAAAGTCGTCGTGGGCGCCGGCGCACTCGCCTCCGGCTCGCGGCTAAACGGGGGGTCGTTGCGCAACTTCTCACGGACACGGCCCCCAGTTACCCAGCAAGTCAAGCAGATCCGGAACGTCAACGTCGCCGTTGTTGTCGAGGTCAGCGGGACAATCTCCCTTCTTCGGGCACGGCCCCCAGGCGCCCAGCAAGAAGAGCAAATCCTTCACGCCGACGTCGTTGTTGCCATCGATATCCCACGGGCAGGGCAGCACATCGCAGGGTTCGAAGTTTTCGATCTGAGCGGTAACATTGGCGACTCTGTTGGATAAGTAGTTGCGAAGCGAGTTGAAGTGGCCGGAAATCGACCCGTTGATCTGGTTGTTGGCGTCATTTTCCAGCGCTTCGGTGAGCACGGGCTCAATGGCGTCAACAAACGCGACGAGGCTCGACGCGGAAAGGGGACCGCAAATTAGGTCGTTCATAATCTGGGAGTACTGGGCGCGGATCGTCGGATTGCCCAGAAGAATAATTTCATACGTCGTGTCGTCGCCGTAGATATCGGGGGAGGCATTGCCCAGGGCGCTGTCGAGGTCCCAGGGGAAGTACATCCTCGTGCCGTTGAGGAAGTCGGCGAAGAAACAGTTCTTCCGGTGGGTGAAGAGCGCATCTGAGTTGGAGATGAAAGCGTCGGCCGCCCCCAACGACAACATCCCCTGCATATTGATGAGCTTGGCCAGTTCGCCTGGCAACTCCTCTTCGCCCGGCGTGGCGCAATCAGGATTGGTCCTAAAGGGCGCGTAACACAACGCCTCGACCGTGGGACTGTCCTCGGGACCGCCTACTTTGAGTTCGAACTGGCCGCCGCCGTCCATTTTGTACAGCCAGGTTTGGCCTCCGATATAGAGGCCGCGGTTCTGTAGGAAGCGCTTGTCGCGCTGTTCGACGCTGAGGTAGATGCCGGTGTGAACGTCATTGATAACTAAGGTGATCCACGAAGCGCGGGCCGAGTCATAGCCATACCCCTCGGAGCCGGTGGCCAGTCGATGGACCTCCCAGCAGATGCCTTCGCTGGCGACGTCCTGGTCGTCCCCATTTTCCAAGCTGAGTTTCCTGAGGCTGTGCCACAATTGGCCGGGCACGAGCTCGTTGATATCGATCTTCAGGCTGACTTTGATGAACGGACCACCGCCCAGGGGATCGGAGGACTTTCGGCGAACGGCGACGAGGATCGGCTTCTCGCCGTCCATCCAGAACATTGCCGGCACTTCGATTGAGAGCGTGTCATCGTTCTGAATTGTGTTCCAGTCACCGGGGTCCATTTCCAGATTCAGGGCTACCAGCTCCAGCGGATTGAAGATATCCGGCCAGTCCTGCGCGTAGACCTTCCCGACGGGCACGATAGCCAGCGCCATGATCGCCGAGGGCATTCCTGCTCGTAACCTTCTCATCCTGTTTCTCCTGCCGTCTGATCATCCCGGCGTCGTCGTAGGCGCCAACACACTCGCAGCAGACGGCCAGCCCGCGTCAAACCCCGCAGATTCGCATGTCAGATGACGGTCAACGGTCAGACGGCGTTGCCAACTCCGAACCCTTGTGGGTAGTCCTCAGTCTATCAGGGCCCACCCCAGATGCGAGGAAAAAGGCGGAGGGAAAGGCGGGCCCTGGTCCGAAACTTGCCTCTATGCGACGCCAGCCCTCCTGCCGCGGCCCCCGGAACGCGACCAGGGTCCAATAAGGCCGGGAATCTCCCTATAGATATGCGCGTAAGCTCTCTTGCGTACACGGTTTGTGTGAGTAGACTTGTTGTCTAGGCGGCCGGCCAGGTTTCCGCGTGGGAAGCCGGCCCGGAGGAGACGCCGGAGAACCGTTTTCGGACCATCGACGCCTGCTTGCGCTCGAGGCTGGCAAGAGCATCGGAACGGAACATGGGGGCGAGTCCGCGGTGGTCTCTCGCGGGTGTCAACGTAGATGGGGAGCAGCCTGCAATGGCCGATCCTGAGCGGATCCACCGCAGTCGGTTTGAACTGAAGTACATCGTCAGCGAGCGGTGCGCGCAAGCGATCCGGGATTTTTCGCGCCGATACGTAGAGCCTGATGCATACGCCCGGCTTGCCTCCGACCACACCTATGCGGTGAGCAGCCTCTACCTGGACAGTTCCGATCTCGCCTTATGTCGCGCCACCCTGGACGGCCACAAATACCGCTTCAAGCTGCGCATCCGCGTCTATGACCATGCCGTCGAAGGCCCCGTATTCTTCGAGATCAAGCGGCGCGTGGATAAGGTGATTCTCAAGGAGCGTGCGGCAGTCCGGCGGTCGTCGGTGCGGCGGCTGTTGGCGGGTCATCGGCCTCGATCCGTCGATCTCGTTGAACCGCACCCCGAAAGTTTCACGATCCTGCAGCGTTTTTGCGATCTGCGCGCCACCGTCGAGGCGCGCGGGCAGGTCGTGGTTTCCTATCTGCGGGAGGCCTACGTCGTGCCGAACGGCGAGCGCGTTCGCCTGACGTTCGATCGGAAGCTCTCAGCCTGCACGAGCAACGGCGCGCTTGCGCTGAATAGTCCCGGCAATGGGTTCCATCCTCGGCTGGGCGGACTCATCCTCGAACTGAAGTTTACCGATCGGTTCCCGAGTTGGATGAGCGAGCTGGTTGAGATGTTCGATCTGCAGCGGGGCCGAATGCCCAAGTATGTGACGTGCATACAGGCGTTGCGGACCAGTGAGTTTCGAGCGATGACGAAGCGTCAGAGGGTCGACGCATGACGAACTGGATAGAAATGCTGTGGCGAGGGGACGCCGGGGCCGGGATGCCGCAGCCGGAGACGGTGCTCCTGGCGATGCTCCTTGCGTTTTGTCTCGGACATATCGTGGCGTGGATCTACATGTGGACGCACACCGGCTTGTCGTATTCCCGCGTGTTCACCAGCTCGCTTGTGGGCATTCCGGTGATCGTGTCGCTCCTGATGCTGTTGATGGCGGGAAATATATACATCGCATTCGGGCTGCTGGCGGTCTTCGCCGTTGTTCGCTTTCGCAACGTGCTCAAAGATACGCGGGACACCACGTTCATCCTGTGGGTGATGGTGTTGGGCATGGCCGTGGGCACGACAAGGTTCAGTACGGCGTTGTTGGGATGTGTGTTTGTCAGCGCCATCTTTATCTATCTCCGTTTCGTGTCGTTTGGTTCGCGACATCGATATGACGTGATCCTGTCGCTTCATTGGACCGGAACAGGAGACGCGGCGGGGATTCTTCGACCGCTTCTGCGCCGCCACAGCTCCCGGACGGAGTTGGCCAGTCAACGGAGCGGGCAAGAGGCGGGGCTGGAGATGTCCTATCGCCTGTTACTGCGCGATCCGTCGCGCAGCGGCGACGTGCTGTCGGAAGTCCAAGCGACGGAGGGTGTTGCGGATGCGTCGCTCTACGTGCGCGAAGACGAGTCGGAGTTTTAGTGCATGGAGAGCGTGCCTCGAATCCCAACGCCCTGGTCCCACCGCTGGCGCCGTTTCCGGAACCAGGGTTTTCCCGCGTTCGTCTTCGTGGGCGCTGCGGTGCTGACGGTCTGGCTGTGGGACCGGCAAGCCGGCGTACCAATGCTCGTGGGCGAAGTGCAGGCGATTCGATTCGACGTTTCCGGCCAAGTGGACGGGATGCTGGTCACACTGCCCCACCGACAATTGGAGCCCTTCGATGTCGTCATGGCCGGGGAAGTCGTGGCCAAGCTCGACGACGGTCCGGTGCTGGCCTCGCTCGCGGCGTTACAGGCTGATCGATTGCGCGTCGAGCAAGAGCTTACGGCAACCGACGCCCGGCTGCGCCAAGCGGAAGCTGACCGTCAGCACGAGCACATGGATGAAGCGAGACGGCTGGCCGTGGACCTCGAACGGCTGCGCTTGGAAGTCGTCGATCGCAAGGCGCAGCTCGAGACAGACGGCATTGCGCTGCGTCGGCTGGATGAAGAGTACGAGGCGCTTCGAGCGATCCACGCCGGTGACGCTGAAACACAGTTTCGTTTGACCATCAGCCGGTTGCAACGGGATGAAGTGTCCCAGCGCATCGCCGGCAATACCAAGGCGCTCGCCGAAGCTGAGGCGCACACCGCCGCCGCGATCGAGCGAACCAAGAATCAGCCGACGCCGGCCCCGGCGTATGTTCGAGAGCAACTTGCCCCGATCCGAGCCGCCATCGCCGCCCAGGAGGCCAGAATCCGAGAACTCGAGATTCAGGTGCAGTGGTTGGAGATTCGATCTCCGATCCGCGGCACCGTCAGCGCCATCTACTACCGGCCGGGCCAGGTCGCGCGGGCCGGTGACCCCGTACTTACCGTGGTGGACAGTCACAGTCGGCACATCGTCGCGTATGTTCGTCAGCGCCAGGGTGTCGAGCCCAAGGTCGGAATGGAAGTCGCGGTTCGGAACCGCTCGCTTCCCCGACAAATCGTGCGGACGCTGATCGATCGCGTCGGCGACCAGATCGAGCCCGTCCCGCTTCACCACCTTCGTAACCCGAACCTCGTGGAATGGGGATTACCGGTGCGCATCGCCTTGCCGGAGGAGCTCGCTTTGCGGCCAGGAGAGTTGGTGGACCTCACCTTCACCTATTAGCCTGCGCCAACGGGTGTGCCCTTTGAACTTTCACGACTCTCCCTGATCGCCATGAAGTTCGGCGCGCTCGGCGGACCAACGGCCCGGACGCCCCAAGGCGCAAGCCCGGCGGGGAAACGGCGCATTGCTCCGGTCCCCCCGGCGGGTCAAGCCCGCCGGCGAAACACGGCGCTTGAGGTCTTCCCTAGTGCCAAATGCCTAATGCCTAATGCCTAATGCCTAGTGCCTAGTGCCTAGCACCTTCTTCTCCCCCCTCGATGCCTTGATGCCTTCTTCAAGGGCAGGGGCCCCAGGCGCCCAGCAAGAAGAGTAGGTCCTTCACGCCAACGTCCCCGGTGTCGTCGAAGTCCGCGAGACAATCTCCCTGCTTCGGGCACGGCCCCCAGGCGCCCAGCAAGAAGAGCAGATCCTTCACGCCAACGTCGCCGTCCACGACGAGGTCCGCCGGGCAGGCGGAACCGAAGTCGATCAGGAATGCGCCGGTGAGTGCGCCTGGGAGATTTGCTTCGAAGATGAGGTAACGTCCATCGTCGCTGATGGCGAAGGCGTCCTGCCCACCGGCAATCGATTCGAACAGAAATCCCTCCTCCGTGAGCACGGCTTCCTGCACAATGAGCGTTTCATCGTAGAACAAGCCGGCGATCGCGCCGAGGCCGGGATCCGTCCACTCGCCGTACCACAGCGCCGCCCCGTCGTCGTTAACCAGGACCGGCCCGAAGCCGAGGCCGGTCAGCGGTTGTCCGTTGGTGTCCGGCAGCACATCGCCTTCCTGAACGAGCTTGGCGCCGTTGGCAACGATGAGGTCGCGGGTGTCCGCGTCGCCATCGAGCCGACCGCGGTAGACATGATCTCCAGCATTGTTCAGATTGACGACACCACTGCCGAGCGTCAACCAGTTTCGTCCCTTGACGGGCGAGGGGCTTCCTTCCTGGGCCAACAAGTCGCCGTTGACGTACACCGCGCCGTCGACGGTCGTGTCGCCGGTGAGGTCGGCAATGAACATCACGTCGCCGAGATCGTTGAACGCGAAATCATGCGGGCCGGTCTGAAAATCTGCGATCGCCTCGACTTGGCCTGGGAGAATATCGCCTTCCTTGAAGATGACGGTTTCGGTGAAGCCGGGACCCGCCCCGCTCAAATCGACCACGACCAGCGCTCGGTCCACCGAGGTCGGGATGTTGGGGTCATCGATGCTTGCCATCAGCAACAACTGCGGCGGGTCGTTGCTGTTGATCTTCGCCTCGAAGAATCCGATGTACGGCGTTCCCGGCGTAAAACCCTTGGCCGTGGAGATGTCGCTCTCCTGAATGATCAATTGCGTGTTGAGATAGATACCCGAGTCATCAAAGATGTCCTTCGTGCCGTCGAGGAAGAAGTTCCACCCGCTCAGGCCCAAGTTGTTGAGGTTGATCGAATCGAAACTGTCGATGGTGGCGCCCTTTGGCATATCAAGCGGATCGCCTTCACGCAGGTAGAGCTTGCCGTTGCGGATCAGCACGGAATCGATATCGGTCGGCGCATTCGTATCGGCCTCGACGATCCACTGGCCGGAGTTGTTGACGGCAAGGGTGTCGATGCGTGTGACGGTCCCGACGCCGGGGATGAACTCGCCTTCAAGGACGAGTTGGGTGATCGTGAACGGTTGAGAATCTCCGCCCAGGACGGGTGTCGCGAGGGAGATCACGGCGCAGCAGGTGATAAGGAATGTTGAAGGGAATGCTGCGTTTGGCATGGTTGGCTCCTTTGGCCTTGTGGGAAGTCGTTGTCGCAGAGATCGTATGCGCTGGCTACTCCTTCGGGCACGGCCCGAAGTGGGTCGCCACCTCGGACACATCGGCGCCGTCCACCACGCTGTCGCCGTTGACATCCCACGGGCAGTTGTCGGGGTCGCCGCATGGCCCCTTGTTGTCGTTCACGGCTCTTACATCCAGATGGTCTACGACGCCGTCGCCGTTGACGTCCCAGGGGCAACCGGTTCCCGGACACTCTCCGAAGTTCGCGATAAGGGCCAGCAAATCGAGAACACCCACGAACCCGTCTCCGTCGAAATCGGCCGGGCAGTGACCGTCACATGGCCCGAAACTCTGAACAAGTATCACGAGATCGCTTGCGCCGACCGTGCCGTCGCCGTCGAGGTCCCACGGGCACTTCGCGGGGGCAGCGGCAGCATCAAAGAGGTAAGCCGAACCGGAGAAGGGGCCGTTGTCCTCGTCCCGGTAGGCCCCGGCGATGGCGGTGGCACCGCTGATCGCGACGGAGAAGCCGAATCTGTCGCTCGCCGCGCCGTCGTCGGCCAGGAGCTTGAAGATCTGGGCGGGGTTGGCAGGATCAGAGATGTCGAAGAGGTACGCGGAGCCGTTGTCGTCGTCGCGCCATGCCCCGACGATGGCGGTTTCGTGTTCCGGGGCACCGCTGATCGCGACGGAAATGCCGAACTCGTCGTGCGCGGCGCCGTCGCCGGCCAGGACCTTGGCGATCTGGAGGCCAGAGGTGGTGTCAAACAGGTAGGCCGAGCCGGAGCTGGTGCCGTTGTCGTCGTCGAAATGGGCCCCGACGATGGCGGTGATGCCGCTGATCGCGACGGACCAGCCGAACCAGTCGTTCGCCGCGCCGTCGTTGGCCAGGAGCTTGGCGATTTGCCGGCCCGTGGTCGTGTCGAAGAGGTAGGCGGAGCCGGATTGGGTGCCGTTGTCGTCGTCCCCGATGGCCCCAACGATGGCGGTGGCGCCGCTGATCGCGACGGAGATGCCGAAGATGTCCACCGCCGCGCCGTCGTTGGCTAAGAGCTTGGCGATCTGCCGGCCCGAGGTGGTGTCGAAGAGGTAGGCGGAGCCGGATTCAGCGCCGTTGTCGTCGGCAAAGCGTGCCCCAACGATGGCGGTGGCGCCGCTGATCGCGACGGAGATGCCGAATTGGTCTAACGCCGCGCCATCGTCGGGCAGAAGTTCGAAGAGCTGCTGGCCCGTAGTGGTGTCGAAGAGGTAGGCCGAGCCGGAGTCGGTGCCGTTGTCGTCGTCCGAAGGTGCCCCGACGATGGCAATGGCGCCGCTGATCGCGACGGACCAGCCGAACTGATCGAGGAACGCGCCATCGTCGGCCAGGAGCTTAAAGAGCTGCTGACCCGTGGCGGTGTCGAAGAGGTAGGCGGAGCCCGAGAGGCGGCCGTTGTCGTCGTCGGAACGTGCCCCGACGATGGCGGTCGAGCCGCTGATCGCGACGGAGAAACCAAACCAGTCGCTCGCCTCGCCGTCGTCGGGGAGGAGCTTGAAGAGTTGATCGCCGAGGTCAGCGTGGGCCGGACCGGTGCTCAGGACCATTGCGCCGGCGGCAAGAAGTGGCATGATGAGCCGTTTCATATTTGTCTCCTGTAGTCAGACCGTCATTTTCCATATGGCTTGGTCAAGCTCCGTCGCCTTGCCATTGGCATACCAGCTGATCCGGCAGGCTCAAAGCCTGTCCTACGGCTGCGGTTTGCGCGCGCGGGCTGGTCGATCATGGCAAGCTCCTTTGGCAGGCCCAATGGAAAAACGACAGACCCCGATGCTGCGGTCAAGGCCGAACCACCTTGGCCACGACAGCACCGATGCGTTTGAACGGAGGCCGCTGAATTGTCGACCGGATTGGGAAATGATTCAGGTGCCGGAGAACCCGGCGGATGAGAGCGAACAGAACATATAAAAGGAAAGAGCCCGTCCGGTCAATGAGAACACATATCGATTCTCAGTATACGTGGTCTCTTGGGCAGGGCAAGGGTAAGTCCGAAAAAATCGGTCACCTTGGGGGGCACAAGGGCATGGCCGGTCGAAACGGGTGACGTCGCGATGCCCCACGTCGGCCGGTGATGCCTCGACGCCGCTCGCCACTTCCACCCGGAGACGAGCCCGGCGGCGCAACGATCCTCCCCTCGATGCCTTGATGTCGCGATGCCATCGTGGCGGCCGGCAGGAGTCAGTGACGTGAACCGGCGTCAACAGACTGGATTTAATGCCCATCTTGTGCCCCCGAGTCGGTTCTTTGGAACACTCCCATCGCCGTCGTTTACCGGACGTGCCTAGCCCTACTACCCGAAACAGTACAGAGCGAGTGAATCTCTTTGCCCGAGAGCCGTCACGGTCAGCCGTCGCCGTGTCGATCAATGTTGCGCAGCTCGATCGCTTGGTGATCAGCCCGGAGGCAGTGCGTAGCCGGACAGCGGGTGCGGGGATGTCGGGGCTGCGGGGCTGAGCTTTGTTGGTGCAGCCCAGGCCCGACTGTGGAAGCATCGCGAGCTGATCGGGAGGCGTGGGCGCTTCGAGATGGGACAGATCTTGCCAGTCATAGTTCTTGGCGCCGTCGTGGCAACCCTGGCGGTCTTGCTGTTTTGGCGCCGTTCACAGCTGAGGATTCCGTCGCAGTACAGAACGCTCTTGGTCATCGGGTTCATGATCGTATTCGTCGGCATGCTTCTGCGCGGCATCGAGCGATCCGGCACCATCAACGGAATCGAGGTTCTTGCCGACTCGGCACTTCTACAAGGCGTTGCCCAGGCGAGCCAGCTCGGCGGTTTCGTATTGATCGTTGTCGGTACGATCGGATGGATCGTGAGTACGATGGCGCTTGGTTCTCCCGAGCCTTTGGAGCGGCCGCGGGCCAAGCCGCGTTCGATTCGATCCGCCAACCAAGATGTTCTCCAAGCGCTCCTTCGAAGCTCGCCCAACGGGATGATGGTGTTGAAGCCGCTGCGCGACGAGGATAAGGAAATTATCGATTTTGAATGCTGGCTGGCGAATCCGGCGGCCGTACAGATGCTCGGCCAGCCCCACTCACGACTGACCGGCGAACCGCTGCTCAAACTGCTGCCCTGCCTGGAGTCCACCTCGCTGTTGGCCCAGGTGGTGAGCGTTCTCAAGACCGGGCTCCCGCTGAATGAGGAACGAGAATTCACCCAAGACGGCGTGACGAGGTGGTATCACATTGTGGCGGTCAGGCATGTGGACGGACTTGCCGTCACCTTCGCCGACATCAGCGAGCGTAAACGCCTCGAAGAGGATCTTCGACGAGCCGCTCGGCATGATTCATTGACCGGGTTACCGAACCGCGCGCTGTTCAAGGAGCGCCTCGACCAGGCGGTTCATCGCGCCCGGCGCGTAAAGGATTACAAGTTCGCTGTGTTGTTTCTCGATTTCGATCGGTTCAAGACCGTCAACGATAGTCTCGGTCACGACGTGGGCGACGAACTGCTCAAGAGCATTGCGGATCGGCTTCGCGCGAACCTGCGCGCCATCGACACGGCTTCGGGAGTGGGTGAATTCGAAGGCCACCTGCCGGCTCGTCTGGGGGGCGACGAGTTCGTCATACTCCTGGATGGACTGCATGAACTGCACAATGCCCAAATCGTCGCTGAGCGATTGCGGATGGACCTCTGTGTGCCGCACCGAATCAGCGGGCATGTCGTGACCTCGACGGCGAGCATCGGCATTGTGACGAGTGACGGCGGTTACGACTGCGCCGATGACCTCATGCGCGATGCCGACACCGCGATGTACCGGGCTAAGGTCGAGGGCAGAGCTCGATGCGTTACGTTCGACAAGCAGATGCATAACGAGGTTATTCCGGAGATGGCCCTGGAGCAGGAGCTACGCGACGCCGTCGCGCGCCAGGTTTTCCTGCTCCAATTTCAGCCGATCGTCTCGTTGCAGTCGGGTCGGATCGCCGGGTTCGAGGCGCTGATCCGCTGGCCGCATACGCAGCGCGGTCTGCTTCAGGCGGCCCAGTTCATTGGGCTGGCAGAGGACCTGGGCGTGATTGTGCCGATGGGCCGATGCGTGTTGCACGAGGCAGGTCAGGCGCTGCTTCGGTGGGTCCAGCAGGTTCCGGCTGCCGCCCCGCTGTTCGTGAGCGTCAACCTTTCCAACCAGGAGCTGTTGCAGCCGGACCTTCCCAGCGTGGTGCAGAGCCTTCTCGAGGAGACCGGCATCGAGCCCGGCGCCCTACGCCTGGAAGTGGCCGAGTCCACCTGTACGGA
>JACZXL010000080.1 GCA_022571635.1 Planctomycetota bacterium | reverse complement strand
GAGAATCTCAATCACAGCATCGCTGCCGAGCTCATCAAGCGTCTGTTTGAGTAACCGAACCGCGCCTTCCAGATAGAACGTATCTTTCTCGCCGGCAAAGATCCGCAGCTTGCCCGTGAGTTTCGATTCAAGCGTCGGCCAATTCTCCTTGAGCACGAGACCGATGTCGTACTTCTTCCAGGCTTGGGCAACGTCAGCGTTCACCGCGCCGGTTTCTCGATCATAAAGCGGCATTGGTTTGCCATCAGGTCCGCGCGGACTGAAAACCGCTTCAAAGGAATACAGTTGTCCGCCGGCCCCGCGAACCACTTCCATTTTGGCGAAGTCGTCATACCACAGCATGGGTTGATTGCCCAAACGGGCGATCGGTCGACGGTTGCCCTGGTCATCGATGTACATGTTCGCGCCGGTCTCGTACAAGTTGATGCGCTGGAAATCACGGAAGTCCACCGGGTCGGGCACGATCGACCACACGCCGCCGAAGAAGTCGGCGTAGGTCACCTGCAGCCACAGGCTCGACCAGCCGCCCGACGAAGGGCCGGTCAGGAATCGTGCCGTCGGCGCGGAGACGAGGCGGAATTCCTGCTCAAGATACGGAATCAGCTCCTCGATGAGCGCCCAGCCGCGCGGGCCGTTGTTGGCCGAGTCGGCGAAGACATGATGCCCGGTGCGGCAAATCGGGTTGAGACCGACGATGATAACGTCGTCTCGGTCCGGGCCGATCATTCGCTGCGCCCACCGTGTCGCCTGCACGTGGTTCCCGCCGAAGCCGGGGATGACGTACAGGGCCGGGTAGCGTTTTGCGTCGTCATCGAAGTATCCGGACGGCAGCGCAACGGCGGCCTGCATGGTGATGTCGCGGCCATAGAACGCGCTGAGCACATCGCTGCGGATCGCGATGAGACGAAAGTGATCGTTCTCGACGTCGTCAGACGAACGTGGCGGTACGACCTGATCGATGTGCAGCCGTATCTCGCCGCTGGTTGTTCCTTGAACTTCTTGGCGCGACACCACGCTGTAGGCCGTGCCGGGACCGTTGCCGACCGAGGGCGAGTCGAGACTTCGCCTCATCACGGCTTGAATGGAGTAGATGTCTTGTTGAACCGTGCTGGCGGGACCCGGATATCCCAGCGCCGCATCGGTGAAGACCAGCGGCGCGCCCGGCTGCCAATTCTCGACGTCGATCGCAAAAAACGGATCGGTGTTGACCCACGAGGGACCGAAGCGCGGTTCGCGCCCGGCGGTGCTCAGCATGACGTAGACGCGCCCCGAGAACGAGTCCGTGATCGCCGCGTCATAGGTGACCGCGAATTGAAGTGGTGGTGGTTCCTGTGCTGTTGCGGGTGAGACAACGAACAAAAATGCGGCGACCAACCGGATCGTAAGTCGGTGAAGACTCATGATGTTCCTTTGCGTAACGATGGATCCCGATCCTAGCATTTTCAACCCATGGATTGCAATCCATGGGCGTCGGGATTGCAATCCATGGACGTCTGCATCAGCTTGCTGCTTCGCGATCTATTCTGCTTGGAGCGTCGGCTTGAGCGCCTCTTCCAGGGCCAATAGCGCGTACACCGTCGCCATCACGGGCTCGCCTTCGAGCCAGCGGTCGGCGGCGTTCCGCCAACTGCCATCTTCGCGCTGGCGTGATGCGATCGCATCGATGAGCTCCTCGCGCCAGTTATGCGCCACGTCATCGACGTCGGTGATCGTGTCCTGCTGGGCGACGCGAAGGGCGCGCGACATCGTGTGGTAGTAGTAGTACAACCCTTGTTGACCCAAACCGGGGTTCTCATCGAATGTCCAGTGTTTGCGGATCCAATCGAAGGCGGCGCGGACACGCACATCATCCGGCGAGAGACCGGCATAGAGCATGCTCTTGAAACCGGCGTAGGTCATCGAGCCATAGCTGCGCAGACTGCGCCGCTGACCGGCGGGGACGATCTCGCCGTAGCGACCTTCGCCGGCGGCCTGGCTGGCGAACGACTCACCACCGTTGGCCGGGGTGTACACGAATCCGCCGTCGTTGCCCGACCATTGAGCCTTGTTCGTCGCTTTGAGATTCTGTGCTCGCGATATGAAGGCAAGCGCGCGTTGAACCGCCGGTTCGTCAGGACTCATCCCGGCCTCGTACAGCGCGTCGAGCATCGTCTGGGTGTTGGAAACATCAGGTCGACCCTGCCCGCCGTAGCCTGCGCCGCCGAACCAATCTTGCTTGGCGGTTAGCCCTTCGGTCTGGTCCCACTGCTTGATGACCAGCCAGTGCGTGGCGTCTTGGATCTCATCGTGGAAATCCTGTTCGTCAGCCCCGGCCAGGGCCATGACGACCACTGACGTGACATAGTTGGTCAGCGCGCCGCCTTCGAATGAGCCGTCGGCGTTCTGGGCGGCGCGCATAAAACGGATCGCTCGGTGGAACGCGGCGTCGTTCAGGGCCTGCGCTTGCGCCTGGATGATCGCTTTCGCGGCGAGCGCGGTGACGGCCACGGCGATCGGCGAAGGTTTATCAGGTTCATCGGTCGGAGTGGCTTGCGTATCGGTCAACCAGCCGCCGTCCTGGTTTTGCGCGGAGCGTAGATAGGCCAGACCGCGGGCGAGCGCTTGGTGGGCTTTGTCCCAATGCCCGCCGCTGATGGGAACCTGCTGCGGCTGCTGCGCGATGCGAAACTGCGGCGGCATGGGCAGGATCAACTGCTGCGGCAGCGGCGGCGGGTCATATTCGGTGAGCTTGCTCGAATCGATGCGCGGATCGAGCGGCTGCGTCGGCGGCTGGTACACGTCGCCGCGGGGAGGATCGGCCGTATCTTGTTGTGCCGCCACGAGAACGAGCGCCGAAGCAGCCAACAAAGCGAGCGCCGCAAATTGCCGTCCAACCATGATCGTCAATTCCGTGGGATGGGTCGTATCAATACGGGAAATGATAGCGCCGCGCCACCACGATCGCCTCAATCCACCGGGATGGACTGGCGGTCGCTGAACACCTCGCACAGCACGTCGTCCTGCTGGGCATGAGCAAGAAGTTCCGGCCAGATATGATCGAGCGCGGCTCGGTTGTCAACGGTGAGGAAGGCGTATTGCCGGGTCCACCACTTGTGATGGGGTAGCGCCCGGCCGGACGATGAGCGCGGCGGCGTATCACCGGCGACGACGGTGAGCTTGCGGCTCAGCGCGCCCTTGATCAGCTGCACGAGCCGAGGAATGTCGTCCTGGGGTTCGCCCGAGAGAAGCACGTGCACGTGATCTTCGGCGACGACGACCAGGTGCAGCTTGAATTCGCGCAGCTCGGCGATGCGCATCAGGTCCTTAGCCACGGCCCGCCGCTGGTGATCATCGAGTCGAACCGGTGGCCAGGGGGCATCGCGCGGCCGACGGGCGGCGTCGAGGGGGACCGGCTCGGGCACCGAGCGGACGGGCTGATCCGGTTCAAGGTCGATGCGGCCCCTGCCTTGACCGGGGAACCACGTGCCGTACGTGGGCCAGGTGAGCAGTCCAACCATGCTCAAAGTGTAGAAGGCGTCATGGGCACGGCTACGGCCGGTCGCAAAGATTGCCGGGATCGAGCACTGGTCAAGTGACCTCCGTGACGTCATTATGATGAGGATCAATGATCCAGCCCCGGCCAAAACTTCAGCGCCCGGACGATGCGAGAACGTACGACTTGGACGAGTCGACCTTGGTGGGACCGCCGTTGCCTGGCGAGGTGGTCGTGGCCCAGACGGATCAGCTCGTCGATCTTCTGGCCGCGGAGATCGTCGTTCGGGCGGTGACCTGCGTCCGTCAGTTCGGCGAGTTCCATCTCGCGTTGTCCGGCGGCCGCACGCCCCAGCCCTTGTACGAACGGCTGATGTACGATCCGAACTACCGCCAACTGCCGTGGGCGCACACGCACCTGTGGCTCGTCGATGAGCGTTGCGTTGGGTTTGATGATGAACGCTCAAACTTCCGAATGATCAACGAGACGATCGTGGTGCACTCGGGGATTCCTGCGGATCAGGTTCACCCCATCCCGGCGATGTCGGAGACGGCCGATTCCGACTACGAGTCGCAGTTGCGCGAGGTGCTGCAACGTCGCCAACCAGGGGAGGACCGGCTGGACTTCGTCCTTTTGGGGATGGGGCTGGACGGGCATACCGCGAGTCTGTTTCCCGGCTTGGAGGTTCTGCACGAACGCATACACATCATCCGGCGGGTGGAAGCGAAGCAGGCCGACCCACCAAGGCGCGTCACGATGACCTTCCCGCTGATCAACTCCGCGCGAATGATCGCCGTGCTGGTGACCGGCTCGGCCAAGGCGCCGATGATCGAACGGCTGGCCCGCGGGCACGAGTCGCTGGACGAGCTGCCGATCAAGGGGGTGTTGCCGGCTCAGGGCGAGTTGAAGTGGTTCCTGGACGCGAAGGCGTGTGGACATGCCGAGTGATACGGCGATTGATACTCGGAAAGTGGCACAGCGCCGCAAACTTCAATTCCGCACGCTGCACGAGATATTGCGTGATGTGGAGCAGCTTGGGGCGGTCACGTCCGAGACCGGCGAGTCCATCTGCGCAGACGGCAACTGGACGCCCGCGCAGATCGTTGAGCACGTGACGTTCTTCATTGACGGGGCGATCGACGGATTCGATTTCACGGCGCCGCTTCTGATTCGAGTCCTCGCTCGACCTTTCAAGAAGCGTATTTTGACGAAACGGATGAAGCCCGGGATCAAGTTGCCGGCCCGGATGAATGTCGTCCTGCCTGATCCGCAAACGACGTGGGAAGACGCGGTATCAGCTTTGCGTGATGCCGTCGCCCGAATCGACAGTGGGGAGCGCATGACGCAGCCAAGTCCGTTGCTCGGAGCGATGACGCACGAAGACTGGGTGAATATGCATTGCCGCCACGCGGAGATGCACTTCAGTTTCATGCGTGCAGATTGACGCTTTGTCGGCGTCCCGGACCTTCCTCGCGGACTCGGGGAGACCCGGACCTTCCTCGCGGACTCGTCAGGTCCGGCTTCAGGTGAGGCCGCTGTTACTCAATATGATTGAGAAAATCCCGCAGGATTTCGGCGGCGGCGAGGGCGTCGCGCAATCGCTTCTTCTGTTTGTGGGTCCGGCCGGTGCGGGCCATCTGCTGATCGGCGGCGAAGCTCGTCAGCCGTTCATCGTGGTAGTGCACTTCGAGCCCGCAGCACTTGTGCAACTGCTCGCCGAACTCGCGGACCAGCTTCGCTTGCGGGCCCTCGGCGCCGTCCATATTCAGCGGAAGGCCGAGGACGATCGCATCGGGGGCATGGTCTTTGATCGAATCGGCAATCGCGTCGATCAGCGCATCACCGCGCGCGACCTCGATCACCGTCAACGGCGAGGCGAGTTTCGTCTCGTCGTCGCCGATCGCCAGTCCCGTTCGTTTGTCCCCAAGATCGATCGCCAAAAAGCGCATGGGAAGGGAAGGAGTTAGGAGTTAGGAGTCAGGGGTTAGGGGTCGGGATGGGAAGTTTAGCGGCGGCTCTCCGAGCCGCGCGACGCCCGCCGAGCCGTCGCCCCGTCACCGCAACGACTCGTCCACCTCTTGGGCGAGCTCCTTGACGCGCTGGGTTTGCGAGAGCGGGCAGACCAGCGTCGCGTCCTTGGTGTGGACGATGACCAGATCGGTGCAGCCGACGGTTGTAATGGTGTGATTCGGATCGTCGGAGACAGCCAGGACGCGGCGCGAGTCCAGGTGCGTGGTGCGCGTGTTGGTTCGGTTGCCGTGCTGATCTTCGGTCAGCGTTTCACCGAAGCTCGGCCACGAGCCGACGTCCATCCACCACACGCCCATCGCGACGGTGCAGACCGTGATGCGCTCGTCCTGTGCGGCTCGCTCCATGACCGCGTAATCGACGCTGATCTTGGGCAGCTTGGGGTACACCTCTTCGAGCACGGCCTGCTGTCTGGGCGTGCCCCAAGCCTCACCAATGCGGCTGACGCCCTCGTACGACGCCGGCTTGAACCATTGCAGCGCTTCGAGGAACTGCTTGGCCGCAAAGACGAACATGCCGCCGTTCCATCCGAACGTACCCGCATCGACATATTGCTGTGCGGTTTTGGCGTCCGGCTTCTCGACGAAGCGCTTGGCGATATAAGCAGCCTGGAACCCGGGGATGGCGGCGCCGCGCTCCACATAGCCGTAAGCGGTGGAGGGATGGGTGGCCATGATGGAAAAGGTCACAAAGCGTGTCGGATCCTGTTCCACCAGCTCAAAGCCCAAGCAGACTTTTCGCCGGAACTCGTTCTGCGGCTCAATGATGTGGTCCGCGGTGAGAACTGCGAACACGGCGTCGGGGTCTTGTTTGGCGAGCACCGCGGCCGTGAAACCGATGGCGTTGACGGTGTCGCGTCCCATCGGCTCGCCGAGGATTTGCTCATCGGTGAAACCCGGCAGCACCTCGTGAATGAGCGCGCGATGCGCCTCGCTCGTACACAGCAGCCGGCGCTCGGGCTCTACCACACCCTCCAGGCGTTCGACGGCCAAGCTCAGGAGCGATCGGCCGTCGATCAGCGGGATCAACTGCTTGGGCCGATCGCGCCGACTCATCGGCCAGAGTCGTGTGCCTGCGCCCCCCGCCATGATCATCGCATAGCGCATGGTCGCTTCTCAAATCGTCCCGCCGGGCGGACGATCACTCGCATTGTGTCCGAAACCGGAGGCAGCGTCACGCCGGCTCCTTGAGACGGTAGGCGGCCGTTACCAGGGCGTCGGCGGAATCCAGGCTGGGATCGACGGCCAGGGCTCGTTCGATGAGTCGGTGGGCCTCGGGGTTCGATTCACCCAGTTGGCACAGCGCAGCCAGCGCGTCACTGATCATCGCGCTGGTGCTCGGCTCGGCCGACGACTTCGGATCGGTCGAGCTCGCCGATGGTTTCACCTCGAGAAAGCCGTCCACTTTGCCGTGGAGCTGGGCCACGATCGTTTCGCTCCTGCGTTTGCCGATCTCCGGCAACGAGGTGAGGAGTTGAACGTCCTTGGCCGCGATCGCCTGGGCGATGACCTGATGGGGCAGGCGCATCGCTCGTAGGGCCTTGCGCGAACCCAGTCCCTTGACGGTGGTCAGCAGCTCGAAAAAGGCCCGCTGCTGGGCCGATCGAAACCCAAAGAGCCGGGGCACATACACCGCGCCTTGCCCCTGGCTCTCCAGCACGTGCAGGGTGTAAAACTCGACACGGGTGCCGAGCGATCCGCTCAACGGTTGCTGCTCGACGGCGGGCACCATCAGTTCATACGTCAGCGACCCACAGGCAAGCTCGACACGGCCGTCCTGAGCCGCCACCAGTTCACCCTCGATGCGGCAGATCATCACGGCATCGTACCGGATGGTCTGCACCGTGACAGTGGGGCCTGGCCGGTTTCGCTCGGTCGCCGACCAATCTCAAGAAACGGCGTCAGGCTCTGCGGGCTGAGGCGCGCCAAACGGATCGACGACCTCAATCTGCGTCGGCGCCAGCGGCTCGTCGCACAGCGGCCAGCCGGTCGCTTCAGCCATCAGGCGACGAAGCGTCTGGGTGATCGCGGCCGGATCGCGCTCGTCGCCAAACTCCAGACGGTCGATGAACCTGACTCGGGCGTGGCTGCGGGTAATGAGGGCCGACCCCAGATGGGTTGCCTCCGGCGTGCCACTTAGCCACAGCAGCAGCACCGGTGCTTGCGTCTTGGCGATCATGAAGCCGATCCCGGGATGGAATGGGCGGATCTGATCGCGCGGTCGTACGAGCGCCCCTTCGGGAAAGACCCCCAGGACACCCCCAGCCTGTACATGCCGGATCGCCTCCCGCGCCGGGCCGAGGTCGCGGCCATCTCGGGCCACCGGGATCATCCGCTGGTGACGCCACAGCCAGCCCAATTGGGGGATCATCATGTCGCCAGCCATCATCCAGCGAACCACGAAGCCGCAGGCGGACTGGATCAGCACCGGATCGATCGGGCTTCCGTGATTGGAAACCACAATCAGGCCTCCCGGTTGATTCGTTTGCGGTACGTGTTTGAGTCCCTCGTACTGGGCCCGATGCATCAGACGGCTGTACACCTGGGTCGCTAGAACCATCAGCCCCGTCACCGAATCGCCCCCCGGTCCACGGGAAAAAAGCCATACCCCGGCCCACTTCAGACCCAGGGCCAAGGTGATCCAGCCGGCAACAGCGAAAATGACGATCAGCAGTGGGGGCATGACGCGGTGGTACCGTCCGGCGGTGGAGGTGTGTTGTCAAACACCGGGCTCTTTTGGGGCCGGAACCTCGCCCACGGTCGTGGCAGAGGGCCTAGGTTCTGTCTGATGGATCAAAAGAGTGCCCTTTGATCTTAGTGGGATGGGCTTCCAGCCCGTCGTTTTTTTGCTCTTGCAGACGGGCGAGATGCCCGTCCCACTTTTCATCAGGCAGAGCCTATCCGCTCGACCCGACACCAAAGTAAAAAGAACGTGGAGTGACCGCGGGATGAGGGCTATTGTCACGGAGTTTGCGCTGACGCACCATGCCCCGACGCGATGACATCAGCACGATTCTGATCCTGGGTTCCGGGCCGATTGTCATTGGCCAGGCCTGTGAGTTTGACTATTCAGGGACCCAGGCCTGCAAGGCCTTGCGGGAGGACGGCTACCGCATCGTGCTGGTCAACTCCAACCCAGCGACGATTATGACCGACCCGGAGTTCTCCGACCGCACGTACATCGAGCCGATCACGCTCGAAGCGGTCACCAAGATCATCGCGAAGGAGAAGGCCAACGGCACACCGATTGACGCACTGCTGCCGACTCTGGGCGGCCAGATCGCCTTGAACACCGCCTGTGCGTTGTATGACGACGGGACGTTGGCCAAGTTCGGGATCGAGATGATCGGGGCCACGCGGGAGGCGATCGACCGGGCCGAGAATCGCGAGAAGTTCATCGCGGTGATCAAGTCGATCGGCCTGCGGCTGCCACGGGCGCTGACGGTGACCAATCTGGACGAAGCCTGGCGGTTTCTTGACGAGATCGGTCTGCCCGTGATCCTCCGCCCCGCGTTCACGATGGGGGGGGCCGGCGGCGGCATCGCCTACAACCGCGATGAATTCGAGGACCTGGTCCGGCGCGGGATCGACGCCTCCATGATCGGCCAGATCGAGATCGATCAGTCCGTCCTCGGGTGGAAGGAGTTCGAGCTGGAAGTCGTTCGCGACCGCAAGGACAACTGTGTGATTGTCTGCGGCATCGAGAATATCGACGCGATGGGCGTCCATACGGGCGACTCGATCACCGTGGCCCCGATCCAGACGTTGACGGACAAGGAATACCAACGAATGCGAGACGCGGCGATCGCCATCATGCGGGCGATCGGCGTCGATACGGGCGGCTCCAACGTCCAGTTTGCCATCAACCCGCGCGACGGCGAGATGGTCGTCGTCGAGATGAATCCGCGCGTGTCGCGCAGCTCGGCCCTGGCGTCCAAGGCCACGGGGTTCCCCATCGCCCGCATCGCCGCCAAGCTCGCGGTGGGGTACACGCTGGACGAGCTGCGTAACGATGTCACGGGCACGACCAGCGCGTGCTTTGAGCCGTCGATCGACTATGTCGTCACCAAGATGCCGCGCTGGACCTTCGAGAAGTTCCCCGAAGCCGACGAGACCCTCACCACGCAGATGAAATCGGTCGGCGAGGCGATGAGCATCGGCCGGACATTCAAGGAGAGCCTGCAAAAGGCGATCCGGTCCATGGAGGTGAAACGCTTCGGGTTGGGGCTGGATCGGAACGATCATTGGCTCTTGGCCAAACGAGCCGCCGCCCGAGTTGGGCCGGATGAATCCGATCCCCTCGTCGCCGCGGATGGATCCAAAGTCGTCTGGCCCATTCCCGAGGAAACGCTGATGCGCAAGCTCAGCGTCCCGAGCCAGGGTCGGCTGTACTTCGTCCGCTACGCGATGAAGATGGGATGGTCGATCGACCGCATCGCGGCCTTGACGCACATCGACCCGTGGTTTTTGGATCAGATCCAGCAACTCGTCGAGTTCGAAGACGAGCTTTTCTTATATGAGCGACTCGACGATCTGCCACGCGACGTCTTGTTCAAAGCCAAGCAGTTGGGCTATTCCGATCCCCAGTTGGCGTATGTTTATCTCGATGAGATTTCGACGGAAACGATTCTGAAAGTCCGCGATCACCGCAAGCGTCTCAAGATCGAGCCGGTGTACAAGTTGGTGGACACGTGCGCGGCCGAGTTCGAAGCCCTGACGCCGTACTACTACTCGACGTACGAAACACCATATATAGCCCCGGGCTTGCCCGGGGTTGTCTGCGAGGATGAAATCCGCGTCACCGATCGCCGCAAGATCATCATCCTCGGGGGCGGGCCGAACCGCATCGGCCAGGGCATCGAGTTTGACTACTGCTGCTGCCAGGCTTCGTTCGCCTGCCGGGAAATGGGATTCGAGTCGGTGATGATCAACTCGAATCCGGAGACGGTGAGCACGGATTACGACACATCGGATTTCCTGTTCTTCGAGCCGTTGACGCTGGAAGATACGCTCAACGTTGTCGAGCGGCTCAACGGCGGGGGGATCGATGTCCCGGATCGAAGCGGCAAGGTGGCGGGCTGCATTGTGCAGTTCGGCGGGCAGACGCCGCTGAACCTCGCGCACGGCCTCGTGGCCGCGGGCGTTCCCCTCATCGGCACCGATCTGGATTCGATCGACTTGGCTGAGGATCGAGATCGGTTCAAGGTGATGCTCGAAGAACTGGGGATGACCCAGCCGTACAACGGCATCGCCTATTCGCTCGACGAGGCGGTCAGTGTGGCGACTCGAATCGGGTATCCGGTGCTGGTTCGCCCGAGCTATGTCCTGGGCGGGCGAGGGATGGAAACCTGCTTCGACGAAGTGTCGCTGCGACGGTACATGCGCACCGCCGTCGATGTGTCCGACCTGGCCGATGCGCCGGTCCTCATTGACCGGTTCCTCTCGGAAGCGATCGAAGTCGATGTGGATGTGGTGGGGGACTTTGGGGAAGGCATCGAGGCATCGAGGCATCAAGGCATCAAGGGGGAAGGCGCGGAGGCAAGAGCGCTGATTTGCGGGGTGATGGAGCACATCGAGGAGGCGGGGATTCACTCCGGCGATTCGGCGTGCACGATCCCGCCCTACTCGCTTCGACCTGTGGTGGTCGATCAGATCAAGGACATTGCGCGTCGCTTGGCGGAGCGCCTCAAGGTCCGCGGCTTGATGAACGTGCAGATGGCGGTCAAGAACGACGAGGTCTATATCCTGGAAGTGAACCCGCGGGCCTCGCGCACGGTGCCGTTCGTCTCGAAAGCCAAAGGCCAGTCGTGGGCCCGCGTCGCGGCGAAGGTGATGATGGGCGCGTCGCTGACGGAGCTTGGCGTGGAGGAAATCCCGGACGCGGGGTTCTTCTCGGTGAAAGAGTCGGTCTTTCCCTTCGCGCGATTTCCGGGGGTGGATGTGATCCTCGGCCCTGAGATGCGCTCGACCGGGGAAGTGATGGGCATGGATCGATCACTTCACATCGCTCTGGCGAAGGCGCAGATGGGGGCTGGAATCGAGCTGCCGACGCAGGGCAACGTCTTTCTGTCGGTGCGAGATTCCGACAAATCGCATTGCGTCCAGTTCACTCGGACGTTGGTGTCGCTGGGGTTTACGGTCTTCACGACCAAGGGCACGCACGAGCTTTTGCATGAATACTCGGTGGACACGGTCCTGCTGCGGAAGATATCGGAGGGGGCCCGCCCGAACATTCTGGACAAGATCGCTAACCGCGAGATTCACCTCATCATCAACACGCCGACGCGAAAGGGCGCTCACACCGACGAGGGGAAGATTCGAGCCACCGCGGTTCGAGCTGGGGTGCCGATGATCACCACGATCACGGGCGCTAACGCGGTGGTCAAGGCGATCGTGGCTCTGCGGGCGGGGGCGTGGTCGGTGGCTGCGCTGCAGGATTACTTTCCAAGCCACGAGCCCGCCCGCTCCCAAGACGCGATCGATATCCAGACGGTCCAGGCGCAGGCGGGACATTCACAAGAGGCGGCGAAGAACCGATGATCGTGGCGTTGCGCCGCGTGCCGTTTCAAGACGGGGCGAGACGCTGCTTCGGCGACGACCGGACCAACTTAATCCAAGCTGATACACTGCTCGCCCCATGCCCGACTGGCTCCCTCAGTTCATCACGCCGCAGTTGATCGTCTCCGTGGGGGTGATCCTCGTGATCATCCATCTCATCGCGGTGGGAGCGCTGTACCTGGTGCTGCTGGAGCGCAAGCTCTCCGCGTGGATGCAGGATCGGTGCGGACCCAATCGCGTGGGGCCGCTGGGCCTGCTGCAACCCATCGCCGATGCGATCAAGTTGATCGTGAAGGAGGATTTCATCCCCACTCGGGCCGACCGCGTGTTATTCATCCTGGCCCCGGCGTTCGCGCTCATCCCCGCCCTGATCAGTTTCGCGATCATTCCGTGGGCGGGCACGCTCCAGATCGGCTCCGAAACAATCGAAATCACGGCCGCCAACGTCAACATCGGCATCGTCTACCTCGTGGCGATCACGTCGCTGGGGGTGTACGGCGTGGCCCTGGGCGGCTGGTCGTCGAACAACAAGTACTCGTTCTTCGGCGGCCTGCGCGCCTCGGCGCAGATGGTCAGCTACGAGATACCGATGGGCCTGGCCATCCTGACCTTGATCCTCACCGCCGGCACCGTTCGCCCCGGCGAGATGATCGAGCAGCAGCTTCAGGGGCAGTGGTTTGTGATTCACCAGCCGATCGCGGCCCTGCTCTTTTATATCTGCATGCTCGCTGAATCCAACCGGCTCCCGTTTGATCTGGCGGAGGCTGAGTCCGAGCTCGTCGGCGGATTCCACACCGAGTACTCCTCGATGAAGTGGGTGTTGTTCTTCCTGGCGGAGTACGGGCACATCATCGTCGGCAGCGCGTTCTTCACGGTGCTGTTCCTGGGTGGTTGGTCGATCAATCCACTGTGGGGGCTTGATCTTCCAATGGCGGGCGGCATCGGCATGATCCTGCTGCAGTTCGGCATAGTGATGGCCAAGGTCTTCGCCATGATCTGCCTGACCATGGCTCTCCGCTGGACGTTGCCGCGGTTTCGATACGATCAGCTCATGCGGCTGGCGTGGGAGGGGATGATTCCGACGGCGTTGTTGGTGTTGCTGGTCACGAGCTTCGTCGTGTTCATGG
>JACZXL010000079.1 GCA_022571635.1 Planctomycetota bacterium | reverse complement strand
CCTGCCCATAGGATTGGACAGCCATACGACAGCGATCACCACCACAGTCGTGATCGAGCTTGCCAAGAGGGCATCACCAAACGGTCGGGGCAAGTGACCGAGCAACCACCCATGATCGCGCGGCGACTGTCATCAGTGCAGCATCTCCAGGACGGCGCGGAGGCGCTGGAGCCGCCAGCGAACCGCGTCGATCACCGCCTCAGGTACTCCGACCAGTTCGCGCGCGTACATCGGCGGATCGATGCCGAAACGGGCGTCATAGTCAAGAGCGTCCTTGTTCCTCTCCTCCTGATCGATCACATCGAGATTCCGACCGAAGTGCTCCATCGCCGCCGTCGCGATGCGATCGTGGTCCAGGTCGATCTGCCCCACTTCTTCGCCCGCTTCATTCTCTCCTATCTCGCGCCCCCACTCCCGCCCCCGGAAGGAGTCAGAGAGAATGTTCAGTTCAGGCACACAGCGAAGCAGCCCCGCCAATTCGTTGAGCTCATCCAGCACAGCTAGCAACAGCGACGCATCGATACGGTGCGACTTGCTGGACTTCGAGCGAGTCTTCTTTGATCGTGTTTTGGAGCGCTCTGTCTTGGCCATCGGCTTGATCCTCTCTAGGGCGTACGCGCTGCTGGTCGTCTTTCCGTCACGATCACGGGGCGTAGCTCTTGATTCGTTCCTGGCAGATGTGATTGGTTGTTTTCTGAAGTCGGCGCACTCGTTTGGCAAGTTCGTCCAGTTGACGTCGAGTCACGCGAAATGCGCCGTTGTAGCGACCATTGATGTAAGCGGCATTGAGCAGGCCAAAGAGACGACATGGCCCATCCTTCGTCGCCTCGCTCAGGAGACCGAAGAACGCCGGATCCAGGTTGGAGACTCTCCTTTCAAGTCGCCTGAGATTGTGAGACCTTGACTGGTGACCGGTGAAGACGATCACTATCCCCGTATAGAGGAACTCGGCGGCTTGGTGCAATTCAAACGCCGCCCGGCGATACCGACCTCGTTCCACAAACAGCTCAAAGGCCACAAGACTGTCTGCAGCGCTTCGACGCCACCATCGCAAGGCACGCCGTGCCTCAATCTGCCGTTGCAGCGGATCAATGGATCGACACCGTGCCAGTTGGATGCCTTCAGACCGATGAAGGACGATGCCGTGGCGCTTGATGTCGCTAAAGAAGGCGGTGCCCGAGCGAAGCTGATTGTTGACCTCGGAACGAGACTTCGTGAGAAAGCTTAGCTCGATCCCGTTGCTGGTCTTGGGATCGGCCCCAAAGCGATGCATGATGGTCTGCCAGACCTCGAGGCGGCGAGCGAGCTTGCACTGCTCAAGGATGACCAACAGCTCGTAGTCGGGTATGTACAAACCGTTGTCATGCGCTGAGTTGGTTGAACAACCGTTTACCGCGCCGCGCGCGTGCGCGCCGAAGAGCACGATCATCTCAGGGTCTGCCAGATCAGCGGCGCGCCTCAGCTTGCGGCCCAATCCGAACACCTTTCCTGAGGCGCGCGTGTTCTGGAACGCACCAAGGATGTGCCGCACAACGAGTGTGAGATCATTGCGCCGGGAATTCGAGAGATGACGAAGTGATATTCGCACGTGTCCAGTCCTGCGACACATACAGGACTAAACCAGTCGAAATAGCAAGCGCTCATCTGCTGGAATCACCGCGAATTCCCGAGATCGCGTTTAGGCGGAGGTGCCGAATGGAGTTGGCGGCAGGCCGATGCACTCCGGGCCCGGCCAGCGGGCCGAAGCGGCCGATACGCACCTCTCCAATCTCGAAGGGTAAGCGACCCCAAAATCATACGGTGATCAGGAGAAGTTTGGTGTCAGTTTTGTCATAGGCCAGAGGGTACCCGAGTGCCCTAAACCTTTGTGTATAAAAGACTTAGGCGATGTCATACCCAGGGGGGTATGACACGCGGAATCGTCTGTTTCTGTTAGGTCTGTGTTTGGTTCGCAAGATGGCCATCACCCCGTGGACCTGGCCCTCCGGGCCGGCCTAAACCCACCCCGGCACCAACAATCCGGGCCCCATCGGCGGAGTGGAACGGCTCCAGATTCCGGCGGAATATGTGTGGCTGGGCGGCCGCCACAGAGGTATAGGTGTTGGGGTCGAGAGCCCAGTTTCTGGAAGGCGGCAGCCCTTGATTGCCACAATCAGACCGAACCCGACCAGGCAAATCCGTCGCAGTGACTTTGAGCAATTCCGACAGAGCATCGAGTCGTGGGAGCGACAAGGAAAGGAGGCGGGCCGTGATGGCGACGCTGAACTGGCCGCTGGATACGCCGAGGATGTGGCCGATCTCCGCGCGATCCTGCGACTCATCGAAACCGGCGCACTCCACGAGGCGGCCGAGGCGATTGATTGCCTGGACATGCTGGTCCGAGACCAGATCCCGATCCGCCTCTATGACGCGATCATACTAGGAAACTGACGATCTAGGCGCCCTAGCACACCCAGCCCACTCGCAGCCACTCTAACCAGTTGACACACGCCGCATCTGGAAGGTGTGCCGAGTATTAGAACCAGAGGGGGGCGAACCGAGTGAGCGAGTGCCGTACATTCATCACGATACTCCTTTCATGGCGAGCCGTAGCGTGAGGCGGCCTCACTGCCCGTCACTTGGCGCTGAGCATGAGTGCCCTGTCCAGTTCAGCGGTTTGGCACTGAGAAACTGTTTGAAGGCAACTGGCATTAGGGACCAGCCTTTCGGGCGAATTTGAGGAGCCTGGCCCCGAAGTCAAAGTCGCGGTAGACGAGCGAGGGGTTCCCGGCTAGATCGAGCGCCAGGGAAGTATGTTCGAAGGACGTGTTTAGACTCCCCGGGTCGACGATCTCGATCTCCCACGCTTGGGTGCCGGTCACGACTTGACTCGATCTCGCCAGAGCCTGTTGCACAGCAGAACCCGAATGACCTATATTGCGGGGATAACGACCCCAGGACAATGGTCGTTAGCCCCTGGACTCGTCAAGGAGAGCTTTGCCGCTTTTTGCTCCGGTCAACTCAGGACAGCTGGGACGCGCGCCGACAACCCAAGGCATCACCCGATGAATCCGCTCTTCTTCTCACTCTTTGCGCCAGTTGAAACGGTAGGATCTCTCGGCAGTGTATTCTTCAAGGGGAGATGTTTGACCGCGACGGGGCCCATTCGGGACACACCGGCACGGGAACGATCCTGGGCAAGGCGGGCATCTATGAGACCGGAGCAGGCGGGCGGTCGACGGATGGACCAGCGACAATGGGCGTGAGCATGGAAACCGAAGACTTCGAGAAATTGCTGAAGGATGCGTACCGAACGGCTCCCATCGGCCTGTGCCTTTTTGATACGGAACTTCGATACCTGCACATCAACGAATGGCTCGCCGCGATCAACGGGCTTTCGGTAGAGGCGCACCTGGGCCGGACGATCAGTGAGGTGATTCCGAACGTATCGGGGGGGGTCGCGTCGCTACTCCGGGGCGTGATGGAGACCGGAGAGCCTGTACTCGATGGCGTGGTCGAGGCGGAAACCCCGGCTTCGCCGCATCAGAAGAGAATCTTTCAACACAGTTATCATGCACTCATGTCCGACGAAGGCATCGTGGTAGGCGTGAGCTGTATTGTTCAGGACATCACGGAGCGCAAGCGAGCTGAGGATGCGCTGGTTGAAGCAAGAAACCAGCTCGAAGAACGTGTCCAAGCGCGGACCGCGGAATTGACTCAAAGCGGATTGCGTCATCGCGTCTTGCTGGAATCAACGGACGCCGTTCCCTGGGAGGCGGATGCCACAACTTGGCAGTTCACCTACGTCGGGCCTCAGGCGATCAAGTTGTTGGGCTATCCACCCCAGCAGTGGCTTGAGGTCGATTTCTGGCCGTCACACATTCATCCGGAGGATCGCGAGTTCGCAATCGACTATTGCTTGCGATCCGCAAAGTCCAAAGCAGATTTCGATTTCGAGTATCGAATGATTACCGCGGACGATCGCACCGTCTGGATCCATGACATCGTGAATGTCCAGTTCGAAGCCGGCGAGCCCAGAACACTTCACGGCTTCATGATTGACATCACTGAACGCAAGCAGGTGCAGGAGGAGCTTCGTCGAAATCGCGATGACATGCGAGGCCTTGCCAGGCGACTAATCTCAGCGCACGAAGATGAACGGCGGCGAATAGCACGGGAGCTACACGATGACTTGTCGCAGCGTCTGGCATCGGTTGCAATCGATTCCTCGATGCTTGAGAGCGAAATCCGAGCGGTCACCGAGTCAGGTGCCCAGAAGTTGGCCAAACTCTCTGATCGCATCCGACGACTCTCAGCGGATGTTCATCAGGTATCCCGTCAGTTGCATCCTTCCATTCTCGATGAGCTGGGGTTGGTCAAAGCAATGCAGGCCGAATGCGATGCCTTCCAACGACGGTCGGGCATTGCTTTACGCTTTGAGGGGCCGTCCGAGTACAGTTCAGCCGCCAAGAGTACCGAGCTTGCACTGTATCGGATCATGCAGGAATGCTTACGCAATATCGAGAAGCACTCGAGAGCCGTTTCTGCATGCGTCACATTGCACGTCAATGAGGCCCAGATCTCTTTGACCGTAACTGATACGGGAACTGGATTCGACCCAACCCAGCAGCGGGAGGAACCGGGACTGGGGATGGCAAGCCTCAAGGAACGGGCGGGTCTTCTTGGCGGCACCGTCTCCATACAGAGCGAGATTGGCCGCGGTACAACGGTGACGGCTCACCTCCCGGTGAAGACGAGAGAGTCGTGAAACGACCACGAATCATTCTTGCTGATGATCACAGGATGTTCGCGGAGGGACTCAAGCGTCTGCTCGAGCCGGACTATGAAATCGTCGCGATGGTAGACGATGGCAAGGACTTGGTGGCGACTGTCGCGGAGATTCCGGCGGATGTCATCCTCGTGGACATTTCAATGCCTGGCCTCAACGGAATCGAAGCGGCAAGGAGGATCATTGAGTCCGACATGGACGCCAAGGTCATACTTCTGACCATGCATGACGACGTGACGTACGTAACAACTGCTTTGGATGAGGGGGTTCGCGGCTATGTCCTGAAACAGGCGGCACCTGCGGAGTTGCAGGCCGCGATCAAAGAGGTGTTGAAGGGATCCGTCTATGTGTCGCCATCTCTTGCCAGCCAGGTGCTGTTCGCTCGGCGCAACGGTGACTCGAACCAGCCACCAACAATTCGACTACAACCGCAGCAGCGCGAGATTCTCCGTCTCCTTGCAGAGGGCAAGACCGCCAAGGAGATCGCCGCGCATCTTCATCTCACACGCAAGACGATTGAGTACCACAAGTCCAGGATTATGCTGCAGCTGAACGTGAACACCAGCGCCCAGCTCATCCAGTACGCGGTCAAGCACGGTATTTCCTCCGTCTGATCCGCGCGATCCCCTAGGAAAAATCCCCTACAAATCCTAGGAATTTCCCCAGTGACAAAGCCTGCTTCCTGAGGTCAAATTGGCTGGGTTCGCTCCAGTAGACAGCCGCCTCATGGCTCGCCGGATCTTCCATCGGGCGTCGGGCAGCGCTGATGACATGAGCTCGCGGGCCAGAGAACTTGATCTCGTTTTCATGATGAGTCAGCCAAGACACAAGGAGTATCGCACCATGTACAGGAATCGACGTGGATGGAAGGTCGTGGCCGTTGCCGTTGTGGGGCTGGCGGGTGTGAGCATCCCGGCGGCGACAGCGCAGGAGGTCGTTGGCGGAGCCCTTGGCGGCGCAGTCAGGGGCGCCCTCCTCGCCAAGCTTGCCGGCGGCGACAGCAAGAAGGGCGCTGCCTATGGCGCTGCGGCGGGCGCGCTTCGGGCAGGCCAGCAGAAACAGCAGCGCGCGCAACAGCAGGCATACCAACAGCAGCTCGAAGCCGAGCGTGCCCGAGCTACGGAGCTGGAGATGCGCGAGCGCGAGCGGCAGGCCGAAGAGCGCGCCCGGGTCAAATACGAGGCAAAGCTCCAACGTCAAGAGCCCTTGGATTTCCGCGAACCCGACCAGCGCCAGCAGATCGCGGGCTTCTACGGCGCGCCTCAGCAGCCGGTGCACATCGATATGTACGAACAACCGGGGGCATGGGATAACCGCGCCAGGCAGGATATTCAGATGATCGAGCAGCGTTATGGCCCCGAGGCTGCCGTGTCATTGCGGCAACGCATTATGCAACTGCAAAAGATGCGCAACGACGTGCTCAGGGGCCAAAGGTAACCAACTGATGGTCGAGGATCAGAGAAGATTACACTTACAGAGGATCACAAAGATGAACTGGAGATGCAGCATCGTACTGGCCGGGGTTGTGGTGTCGACGAGCCCAGGCTGGGCGCACGAAATCACCTACACCGACCACTTTGAGCCACAGTTCACCATCTGGCTCCCGGATGAGTGGAAGGTGACTCTGGAGAAAGAGAGGATCACCGCGTTCTCGGACGATGGGATGCTGTGGCTGGTCGTAGTGGACATGAAGAGTGTCAGCTCCATGGATGACGCTGCCGCCCGGATCAGGGCTCGGGTTGACGAGGCCTTAACAGCGGTGCAGTACCAAGAGCCCATCAATTTAGAGCTCCAGGGGATGCCCGCCCGGTTGGTCGAGGGCCAGGGGAAGCTGAAGGGCAAGGACGTGGTGTTCTTCGTCATGGGCTTCCAGCACGCCGAAGATCGTGTGGGGATGTTGGGTGTGATCGGTGATCCCGCCGTTCGCACGCTCTACAAGACGACGATCATCGATATTGCCACGTCCATCAGACCCGCCGCCTCGTTTTACGCCGGGCAAGAGACGCCGGCCAGGGAGAACCCTCCGCCACCAAACGCCCCCCCCGGAAACCCCAGTTCCAGTCGCTTGCAACTGAGGGGAATCGACGGTGACGGGCCGAGTCCTGCCCCAGGACGGCCGGCCTGGAGACACTGTCGGACCGCTTGTGCGGGGTGGGGACAGATCGACATCGCAGGACCCGTCGTCGTAGGTTGGGTTGGTGAGCGGTTCGCACCTGTCATATCGGCGCTGCCCTCGGTGACAGTGCGGCGAACCGTCGTATCTGCTTATGTATCGCCCGGTACAGCCGGCGAGGCACGGCGACCTCGGCCAGCTGGAACGTGGCGGACAAGCAGATTGGCTTCAATGTCGCGAGACGGGCGTGTACTGGTGCAAAACGGCCCGGCGGTGGAGCCGGGCGAAGGTCAAATGGGAAGTGTCGACTAAAACTCCACGGCTCTTCACACGACCCCCCTGTCCGTACCTGGAGGCATCGACCATGCCGGCTCACCGCGTGTCGTCCCAGCTGATCGCGTTGCTCGTCGTCGCGATCCAGACCGGCTGTCAGGAGCTGCTGATGCCGACACCCGTCGTCTACGAGGACGTCCGGTTCAGCCCGTGCAGCGGCGTCCCCGAGGCGCTCCGGTCAACGAGCATCCGGGTGTTCTACGCGACCACCCGGACACCGGCGGGCGACCCGGGGGATCGCGGCTACAAGAACAAGGTCGGCGATCAGATCCGCGTCGGTGAGGCGATCGTCGCGCTGGGGCCGCGTGGCCTAACGTGGGACGAGCTGTCCGAGGCATCGGTCACCTCGAAGCGCGCACGAGACATCACCGTGAAGCTGAAACGGGCGTTCGAGTTCGGCGCGCTCGCCGACGGACGCAAGCCGCCGGAAGCGGGTGCCGCCAGGCCGCTGAACTCGCCCGAGCAGGCGTTTGTCGACGGGATCAACGATGCGATGCGCCGCAGCAGGATCCGGAAGATCTTCGTCTACGTGCACGGTGCCAAGGTCGACTTCGAGCACGCCTGCATGATCTCGGCGGAGCTGTACCACTTTCTCGGCAGGGCGGGCGCAGCCGTCGGCTTCGCCTGGCCAACCGGCCAGACGCTGCTCAGCTACGGTTCCGACATCAAGCGGGGGCGCGAGGCCGGCGACGACTTCGCGCGCGTCCTCGACCTGCTCAGCCGCACCGAGGCCGAGCAGATCGACCTCATCTCCTACAGCGCCGGGGCGCTCGTGCTCGCGGGCGGCCTGGTGACCCTGCGCGAGGCTCATGCCGACCTCGACGATGCAGCACTCGCGGCCCGGTTCCGGATCACCGACGTGGTCTTCGCCGCTGCCGACATCTCCATGAGGCGGTTCGCCACCGATCTGCTGCCGCGGATGTACGATCTGCCTCGACGCATCCAGGTCACGATCTCCGACAAGGACAGCGTGCTCAGTCTCGCCCAGATCATGCACGGGTCGTCGCGTCTCGGCCGGCCGAACCTCAAGGAGCTCGACGAGGCCGCGTTCATGGACCTCCGGCAGCGCGACAAGCTTGTGGTCATCGACACCAACTTCGCCGAGGAGGCGCGTGGCCTGAAGATACCCGGCCACGGCTACTGGTTCCGGAACCCTTGGGCCGCGACCGACACGCTGATATCGCTGCGGTTCGACGCGACACCCGAAGAGCGCGGTCTCATGTGGCGCGGAGCGGATAACCCGCTCACGTGGTACTTCCCTCCCGATTACACGCAGCGCGTAACCACATCGCTGCTCGCCGGGATGGACTTGCCCCCGGACGCTACGGTCGAGCAGGTGGAGCAGTGGTTGCGCGAGAACGGCCGCGTGAACTAAACCGCGGGTACCGCACGCGGGCGAAGCCCTCCTGCGTCAATCGGTCTACAGCCGGCTGGCGGGCAACGAAGATGTGAATGACGCCGAACGATTGAGCGTCGATCCGGTGATGCGCCACATCGTCGGCGGTCGGGCTGCGGGCAAGCACGGCATTCCCTCCGTCTGATCCGCGCGATCCCCTAGGAAAAATCCCCTACAAATCCTAGGAATCTCCCTAGTGACAAATTGGCCTGGGAGCGCCATTATCCCTGCGTTCAAGAACACGGCCATGTAAGTCCGTGATGTTCTGGCGACCACTTTGGAGTTCCACTATGAGAGCATACGATGTAATCGGAGCCGCCTTGGCCCTCTTTGCCATATCAGCTTTCGCACAGGATGCGGGCGATCCCAGCGCCATCAAATCTCCTAAGAAGGAGTACTCTCCTTACCTAAATCACAACTATCCGGACAATGTTTACTTCGGCGACACCCACGTGCACACGGCATTTTCGACGGATGCTGGCATGTTCGGCACCACACTCGGACCGGATGAAGCCTACCGCTTCGCCAAGGGTGAGATTGTCACTTCGAGCACTGGCGTTCGCACACGACTGCTTCGTCCGCTTGACTTCATAGTAATTACTGACCATGCGGAGAATCTAGGACTATCTCCGATGATCAGCGAGTCCAATTCGGAGCTTCTGAAAAGCGATTGGGGCCGAAAAGTTCACGACGCGGTCAAGTCCGGAAAGGGAGATGATGCCTACAGAATGTGGGGTATGGCTATGGCATCACGAAAGGATCCTCTGGCAAGTTTTGAGCATCTGACGCGCTCTATGTGGGAACGGCTTACCGCCGCCGCCGAGGAGCACGATGAACCTGGTAAATTCACCGCGCTCATTGGATACGAATGGACATCGACGCCCGCCGGAAGCAACCTCCACCGCAACATTATCTTCCGCGATGACAAGGAATACGCTGACAGGATTTTACCGTTTTCCAACTATGATTCCGAAGACCCGGAAGATCTCTGGAAATGGCTGGCGGCGTATGAAGAGAAGACCGGAGGTCGAGTGTTTGCGGCCGCGCACAATGGCAATCTCTCCAACGGACTGATGTTCGATGATGTCACCTTAACATCCAGGGAACCCCTCACCAGGGACTACGCAGAGCGCCGGATGCGTTGGGAGCCGCTCTACGAGGTCACCCAGATTAAAGGGGATGGCGAAGCGCATCCTTCGCTATCACCGACAGATGAATTCGCCGATTTCGAGACCTGGGACAGGGGCAGCTTCGCCGCGGCTAAGGAGTCGGGGATGATCCCGCGCGAGTACGCGCGGGAAGCCTTCAAGCGGGGTCTCCAGTACGAGGAAAAGCTTGGCGCCAATCCGTTTAAGTTCGGTCTCATCGGCAGCTCCGATTCTCATACCGGCCTCGCGACAACCACAGAAGATAATTTCTTTGGCAAGATAGCTGACTTGGAACCTTCCGGAGAAGCCTTTCGCTTCGATGGAATGATTACTGGTTATCTACCAGACCCAAAGGGCAGAGACTACGCAATCTATCACCACCAAGCATCGGCCTCCGGCTTAGCTGCCGTATGGGCACGGGACAACACCCGTGAAGCCATTTGGGACGCCATGAAGCGAAAGGAAGTCTACGCCACGACGGGCACACGCCTGAGAGTGCGAGTCTTCGGTGGTTGGGACTTCAAACCCGATGAAGTGGATCGTTGGGACTTTGCCAAGCAAGGTTATGCACGCGGCGTACCGATGGGTGGTGATCTGCGCAACGCGCCTCGAGGTTCCGCGCCCATCATGATGATCCGCGCTCTTCGTGACCCAGACGGTGCCAATCTCGACCGGATACAAATCATCAAAGGCTGGCTGGATAACAAAGGAGTGACCCACGAAAAGATTTATGATGTCGTCTGGTCGGATGATAGAGAGATCGGGGCGAACGGCAAACTGTCGCCGGTGGGTAACACCGTCAACGTCAAAGAAGCCTCGTTTACCAACTCCATCGGCGACCCCATGCTCTTTGCCTGGTGGAAGGATCCGGACTTCGATCGTGTGCAGCGTGCCTTCTACTACGTGCGTGTGCTGGAGATCCCGACGCCACGCTGGACAGTCTACGACGCAAAGTTCTTCGGTGTGAAGATCCCCGAGGGTGTTCCTACAAGCATCCAGGATCGCGCCTATACCTCGCCGATCTGGTACACGCCGGGAAATTGATTTGACACCATGAAACGACTCCTCAAAGAGCCGTTCGTCCACTTTCTAATCCTCGGGATCGCTCTCTTCGCGACATTCTCTTTGCTATCGGCTCGAGATGAAACACCCCGGGATGCCATCGTCGTCTCCGCGGGCAAGATTGAACATCTCGCGGCGCTCTACGCACGCACATGGCAGAGGCCGCCTACGCGCACTGAACTCGAAGGCCTGATCAACGACCACCTTCGCGAGGAAGCGGCGTACCGAGAAGGGATGGCCATCGGACTTGATCGCGACGACACGATCATTCGCCGGCGCATTCGCCAGAAGCTCGAGTTCATTGCCGAGGACATCGCAAGCCAGACCGAACCGAGCGATGACCAACTCGCCGAGTATCTCGCAGCACACACTGATCAGTTCCAAGTCGATCCACGCCTGACGTTCAGACAGGTCTATCTCAATTCAGACGAGCGCGGCGATTCGATCGACACTGATGCTCGCGATCTGCTGATTGCTTTCAAGGGCGATCCGTCGATCGACGCAAGTACGCTCGGCGATCGCATCCTCCTTGAGTACGGCTACACGGACGTGTCCATGCGAGAGATCGCCAACATGTTCGGGCACGAGTTCGCGGTGGCAGTCGTTGACCTAGAGCCGGGCGCATGGGGCGGACCTATCGAATCAGGTTATGGCGTCCATCTGGTTTTTGTCGATGAGCGCAGCGAAGCTCGTTTGCCCGAACTCGATGAGGTTCGCGACCAGGTTCGGCGCGAATGGGACAATGCGCGCCGCTTGGATGTGACCGAGACATTCTTTAGCAATCTGCTTAACCGTTACGAGATCGTCATCGAGTGGCCTGAGTCCGGCACGGAAGAGGGTGATTCGTGACGCGTATCTTCATCGGATTATTCGTACTCTGCTCGATCTTTGCGACACAAGCACAAGCGCACGAGGTCCGTCCCGCGTACCTCGAACTCCAGCAGACCTCCCACGACACTTTCGATGTGGGCTGGAAGGTTCCTGCGCGCGGCGGCACCATGCGCTTGGGGCTTTATGTCCGCCTCCCACAGGAGTGCGAAAACCTAACAGACCCTCGCGGCATGTTCACGGGAGGGGCATACATCGAACGCTGGAGCATCCGTCATCCAGACGCTCTCGTTGGATCGACGATCAACATCGACGGTTTGAAGACAACGTTGACCGACGTTCTGGTGCGAATTGAGAGGCTTGACGGCACGACGCAGGTCGCACGGCTTTCGCCGACAAACCCGTCGTTGATCATTGAAGCGTCGCCGAGCGCGTGGCAGGTAGCGTGGACGTATCTTGCTCTCGGGGTCGAACACATCCTCCTCGGCATCGATCACCTGCTCTTTGTGTTGGCCCTGCTGATTCTGGTGAAGGGGTGGAAACGTGTCGTGGGGACGATCACCGCGTTCACGGTCGCCCACAGCATCACGCTGGCGGCAGCAACGCTCGGCGTCGTTCATGTCCCCGGGCCGCCGGTCGAGGCGATCATTGCCCTGAGCATCGTGTTCATCGCGGCGGAGATCATCCACGGTAGGCAGGGGCGGCCGGGCCTATCAGCGAAGTGGCCGTGGATCGTGGCGTTCACGTTCGGTCTGCTGCACGGGCTTGGTTTTGCGAGCGCTCTGAGCGAGGTTGGACTACCGCAACGAGCGATCCCGCTGTCGCTGCTCTTTTTTAACGTCGGAGTAGAGCTGGGTCAGTTCCTCTTCATCACAGTCGTAGCCGTTGTTGTCGTCGCCGCAAAGCGAATCCCGATCCATGTACCTTGCCGCGCCGAACTCTTCCCACCTTACGCGGTCGGTGCCGTGGCGATGTTCTGGACGCTGCAGCGCGTCGCATCGTTTGGACAGCTCGGATGAATGACGTGTCAACCAGCCGCGGAACCGTGCAATCCGAACGACGACGCCCCATTGCGCATACGTCGGTCAATCTCCGCCATTCTCATGACCAACCACCACCGGAAGGACCACCAACGACATGCAACAACTTCTGACTCCAGCAATCGTCAGCGTATCGTTGCTTTGCACTTGCGTTGTGGCGTCGCAGCCGGACGGCGAACAGGACCCACCGGACCAGACCGAGGGCATCTTGCCCGTCCCCGATTACTCGGGTGATCTGTGGGAACGGAACTTCCTCCTTGGTGATTTTGGCGGATCCCGCGATTCACTCGCCGTGAACGGCATCCAGTTTTACATCGACTGGACCCAGTACGTTCAGGGTGTGGTCGATGGCGGGCGTGATACAACGACGCGATACGGGGGAGCGCTCGACTACAACCTGACCCTGGATCTTCAGCAGATGGGCGTTATGCCAGGGGCGTTGATAAGCATGCGGGCCGAGTCGCGCTACGGCAACAGCGTCAACGGCGCCGCCGGACCATTGTTGCCGGTCAACACCGATGCGTTATTCCCGCTGACAGATGACTTAGATGAGGATGTCGACATTGCACTCACTG
>JACZXL010000078.1 GCA_022571635.1 Planctomycetota bacterium | reverse complement strand
CCACCGAGTCGGTGACCGTCGGGCCGATCGACGCCGGGGCGGCCGAGGACGAGCCCGTCGCATCACCAGCGGCGTTCGTCGATCCTTCCTCTCCACTGTCCGAGCAGCCGGCCAATCCCAACAGCAACACACATGACAAGGCCGCGACACTGCGAGTCAAGTTCGTAAGCATGGCATCTCCCACCGCTTTCATTAATCGATCCACCTTGAAATGATCCAGATCTTCCAATCCTTCACCCGCGCGAGCCGACCCGGCACGATCCGGATAGGCGTCCCCAGCTCACAACGGGCTCCCTCCAGGGCCCACATTCCAACCAATACTTAGCACACACGGGCGTATTCGCCAGAAATCTCTCCCGAGATCGCCCCAAATAGCTCTCGTGAAGAGCACAGCAGTGAGTTATCTTCTCTGGATTCTCGGCGGATTTGGGGTTCTAGGACTCCATCGCTTCTACCTGGGGCGCTGGGTGACCGGCCTGATTTGGCTCCTGACGGGGGGTCTGCAATGTCAATCTGTCCCCACCCCTGCCCAAGCGGGCCGAGAGGGCCTCCAGGCCGCTGTCTTGGGGCCGGAACATAACGCTTTTGGCATGAGCGGACTTCCCGCAGATTGAGACGATGGTACAATATCTCAACACAACCCCCTAAGAGGAGGTGTCATGATGTGTGATTCATGTGGTTGCGGCATGCCCGACAAGGGACGGAGCCGTTTCCGGACACTCTTGCTCGCCCTTAGCTTGGCCGCACTGGCGTCCTTTACGGCATCCACCGGCTTCGCCAGCACCGTTATTCTGTCCGCGGCCGATGAGTCAGCTTCAACCCAGCTCACTGCAACCTGCTGCGGCAACTGCATCCCCGGGGTTCCGTGCTGCGGCTACTGCACCCCTGACCAAAAACGGAACTGACCGCTCGGTCTGCTGGTAGGCCATGGCACCCAGACAAATTGCCGGATTGGTTGCACTGTTTGGCGGGGTCATCGTCGTCGCGGCCGTTGCTGGCGTCGGCCTGTCTTGGCTCCTGTTGGGACGCCCTCAGACCTCACCGCCTGCCCTGACTGCTTCCACCACCCAGCCGGCACCCACCCAGCCCGCCGGGCCAACCACAAGGCCAGCCCTTTTCGACCCCGCCGAAAGCGTCACGCTGACCGGCAAGGCGATTTGTGGGACCTGCTTCCTCAACATGGGACCGACCTCGACACATCCGGTCGTCCTAGAGACCAAGCAGCCGTATCAAACCTTTGTCCTGGCCGAGAATGACAAGCTGAAGGGAATTGAGGCTCTCACCGGGTCCTGTGCGAACGGAGACTACGAGCTAACGGTCACCGGCGATGTGTTAGTCGTCGACGGGCGGAATGTCATGGTGGTGGATTCCTTTACCCATCGCATCGCGGACTCCGAGGCGAGCTCCGAGTCGCAGGAGGATTCGTAGCGGGCTGCGTCTCTGGCGGCGGGAAGCGGGTTATCGAATCAGAACTCATCGTCAGGGACGAGTTCGTCCTCCGGGACGGTGAGGAGCACGACGAGCGTGTCCATCACGGGCACCGGCAGGTAAGGCGCTGCCGCAGCTCGCCTACCAATTTGGCTTTTGTGCCTGTCTCGGGGATAATACTTAGAAGCGATGGCCGCGAAGCTTTCCAGTCGAATCCATCGACTCGCGCCTGCCGCTCGGCGGGCGTGGTGGATGCTGTTGATCCTGATTCATGTGCCGGTGCTCGTGAGCGTTGGCCGGTCCATGCTCGCGCATCCGGAGGAGGGCAAGTGGCTGGCGTTCGTCGCCCTGTGTCTGACCGTCCTGGTTTTCGTCCTGAAGCTCCTCGACGCGCCGTTCCTGCGGTTCCGCACCCGCCGCGGCGCGGCCTTGGCGTTCCTGCTGGTCTGTGCGGTCGTTCACCACGAAGTCGCGGCATCGGAGGTTGGACGGGAAGTGCTCAAGCAAACGCCGGTGATCTTGGCGGCCGGAATTGTCGTGCACGGGTTCCGCCGATCGCTCCGCCGATGGCAACCCCGATGGCGCGAAGTCTGGCGCCACCTGATTGGGGTCTTTGGATGTGCTGTTGTCGTGGTGCGTCCTTGGGCCGTGATCCGCCTGGCGGAACTACGAGTCACGCCGCGGACTCTTGATTCTCGCGTTTGTATCCCGCGCGCCCCGCCTGTCTAGCCCTGCGCGCTCGATACGTCTGGTACTCCCACGCGAGAACCCCAAGACACGGAAAACTCACTCATGGCAACGTCCACGACGACGTGTGCCGGCTGCTCAGGTGGTCACACCGAGTGCGTCTGCCTTTACGAAAGGCGTCGCGGTGTGTTATTGATCAACCTCGGCACGCCGGACCACCACGATACGAAGTCGGTCCGTCGCTATCTCACACAGTTCCTGAGCGATCCCTACGTCATCAAACTGCCGCGCCGCTGGCGGTGGTTGAACTACCCTCTGGCGCGGATGATCGCCCAGTTCCGGGGACCGCGATCCGCCCACGCCTATCGCCAGATCTGGACTGATCGCGGCTCGCCGCTGAAGTTCATCACTGAGGATCAGGTTTCGGCGCTCAAGGCGCACTTGTCAAACGATTGGCAGGTCTTCTACGCGATGCGCTACGCGAACCCAAGCATCGGCAACGTAGTGCAACAAATCGTCGAAGCGGGCGTCACTGATCTGGTCGTCATTCCGATGTATCCACAATACAGCGGGCCGTCGACAGGCACGGCGCTTGAGGTGCTTTACAAGACCGTGCTGCAGCTCGGACTGCAACTGAACATAGAAACCCGCAACACGTGGTACGACGACACAGGTTACATCGACGCGCAAGCGCAATTGATTTACGACCAAGCGCAGGCGCATGGCCTGACGCCGGACAATGCGTTCTTGTTGTATTCCACGCACTCGCTTCCGCAGTCATATGTGAAAGCGGGCGATCCCTATGAAGGGCAGGTGCGGCGGTCAGTTGAGCTCGTCAACGAACGGCTCGGTTGGCCGAGTGAGCGCACTGGATTGTCGTTTCAAAGCAAACTCGGCCCGGTTCCGTGGCTTGAGCCGTCCACGGAAACAGCGATGGCGGATCTGGCGGCGCGCGGCGAGAAACGCCTGCTGGTGTGCCCCATCAGCTTCACCGCCGACTGTTTGGAAACGATCGAGGAGATCGGGATCACCTACGCCGAGCAGTTCGCCCAGGCCGGCGGCGAGCTGTTTCTCTGCCCGAGCCTCAATACGTTCGAGCCGTTCATCAAGGCGCTGAGCCTGCTTGCTCGCCGTGGCTCACACTCGGTCAATTCCGATCACGATCACGCACCGGTCACGCCGCTGCTGAAGGAAAGGCAATCCGCGGTCGATCTTCGGGCCGCGATCGAGTCGCTCACGATGGTGGGCGTGTCAATGCCGAGCCGGCTCGAAGGCGGCATGGGGCCCGCCATGACGCATGTGACGGGGCAAGATTTCCGTCGCATCAAACGCCCGCAGTTCGACACCCTCCAGGTGCTCCAGACGATCCATCACGAGAACGAGTTCCGTGAGTGCTGGCTGTGGAACACTTGTAACCGTTTCGAGTTCTACGGGTTCCTCGACCACGACCACAACGATCATTCGTTCGACAAGACCGTCAAGAACGTGACACGACACTTGTTCGGCGATCACGACACGGATCTGCCGGTGAACGTCTTGCGCGGCGTCGATGCGTTGCATCACATGCTGCGGACCGCCGCCGGACTGAACAGCTCGCTCCCGGGTGATAGTGAGGTTTTGGCGCAACTCGCGTCAGCTTGCCGGATGGCGCGGCATGGCCAAACGGCCGGATCGTTGACCGACCAGCTTATCAACCAAGTGCGTTTGTTCGTTGAGGAATTACGTCAATCTACGCCTTGGGGCCGGTTCAGTTGCGAGTATTGTTTCGCCGCGTTGCGCGATCTCGTCAAGACGATGCAGCCCGCGCTTCACAGCGCCAACTGTGTTGTTGTCGGCGGTTCAACAACCTCGCTGTCCATACTGCGGTCCTTGATCGAGTCGTTCGACGTCCCGAGCCGGAACCTGACCATTATCTATCGCGGCGAAGGCCGGCAACGCATGATCAAGCTGCTTCGAAAAGCGATCGGACAAGGACGGCGCCTGCTCGTGCACAAGTATTCTGAACCGGCCGTCACCGACGCCATCGCCGAGGCGGACGTCGTGTTCCTCGGCGTCGATCGCAGGGAGCCAATTCTCAGGGCGCAACAGCTTGCGGGGCTTCGTGACTACGCCGCCCGCCCGCTGACGATCGTCGACTTCAATACGTTCGGCTCAACGGAAGGCGTCGCGGCGATCGACGGAATCCGTGTGATCGACGCCCGGCAGCTCGAGGCACAGGTCGATCGATTTGCAGAGGCACTTCTGACGCAGGTGGAACTCAAGAGCGCGGCGGAGGCGGCCGAACGTGCGATCCTCGCGTATGTGGAATCGATCACGAGCGACGGGGATTGGCCCGGCGCGTTGTCGTCGGCCGCACCGTTGCCCCAAAGTATCGACGCGGAGCTCTCACCGGCAAACGTCGAAGTCGATGAGCCGGTCATCTGTGAAGGAGGCAGCCATGCCCAGCTTGTCCGTCGTTGATCACGAAGTCTTCGAGCGCTACGCGGGTCTGTCATTGCCTCGGCATGTGTCGTACCCCATGCCGACGTGGTGGCACGACGTCGAGCCGGACGAAGCGGCTGCGATTCGCACCGATGCCGCGGGCCGGACCCCGGCCCGAGATTTGTCGCTCTATCTGCACCTTCCGTTTTGCGAAGCGCTGTGCAAGTTCTGTGCGTGCAATCGCACGATCCTGCGGAAGTCCGCCAAGGACGCTGACGCACGGACCACAGACTATTTGAGCGCCCTTGAGCAGGAGATCAACTGGATCGCCTCGTTGGAAGGCTCACAACGCCCCATCCGTCAAATCCATTGGGGGGGCGGAACGCCGACGTACCTTTCCGTCGGTGACATCGAACGAATCCACACCGCACTGACGGACGCGTTCAATGTCGCTAACGACGTCGAGATCTCGATCGAGATCGACCCGCGCGTGACATCGCTCGAGCAACTCAAGCTCCTGCGTCGTCTGGGGTTCAGCCGCGTGTCGTTGGGTGTGCAGGATTTCGACGAACGCGTCCAGAAACATATCCATCGCATTCAGCCGTATGAAATGGTCGCTGCGTGTATTGACAACTGCCGAGACCTCGGCTTTGTGAGCGTGAACTTCGATCTGATCTACGGCATGCCGTATCAAACGCTCCAAACCGTAGCCGACATGATTGATCGCACGATTACCCTGTCGCCCGATCGGATTGCGTACTACCACTACGCGCAGATTCCTCAGAAGATTGCGACGCAGCGAGGCATGCACCACGAGCAGATGCCGGATTCTCAATCGAAGTTGGCGATGTTCCTGGAGGCGGTCGAGCGCTTCACTTGCGCGGGGTATGAATTTGTCGGCCTCGATCATTTCGCCAAGCGCGATGAAATGCTCGTACAAGCCATGCGCGACGGCACAATCAACCGCAACTTCCAGGGGATGACCACCGGCGCGGATCTGGACCTCATCGGCCTCGGCTCGTCCTCGATCAGTCAATTCGTCGGGTTCGCTTACTTACAAAATATCCGTGATCCGGCGGCGTACGCCAAGCGCATTACTAGCAACATCGACCCCGCCCTCCGCGGCGCCCGGCTCACGACCGACGACCGCGTTCGACAATCCGTGATTCATCAACTGTACTGCTACGCTCAGGTTCGCCCGTCGCGTATCGAAAAACAGTTCGATATTCGCTTCCAAGACTACTTCGCTGATGAACTTGCTCGGCTCCAATCTTTGGAGGCGGACGGGTTGATCGAGGTCGAGAACGACGGCACGATCACGTTGACGTTCCCATTGGGACGAGTCCTCATGCGCAACGTCGCCGCGGTGTTCGACGCCTATGTTCATGCAGACGCCTATCGCCTTGGTGAGCAGCATGCCTTCTCCACCAGCGCCTAAGCTTGACGCTGCCCCAACGATCGCGCCGGTCAACGATCTGCTGTTGCGCGCCGCTCGACGCGAACGAACCGAGCGCACGCCGGTGTGGCTCATGCGGCAGGCGGGGCGGTTTGATCCGAAGTATCTCGCGATTCGCGATCGATGTGGTTTGGAGCTGGAGGACCTGTTCCGTGATCCGGAGTTGGCGTGCGAGATCACGATGCTGCCGATCCGGTTCGGCGTCGATGCGGCGATCCTCTTCCAGGATATCCTCACCCCGCTCGCGCCGCTGGGCGCGCGCTTTGTCTATCGTCCGGGACCCGTGTTGGAGCGGCCGATTCGAGGCCGCCGCGACATCGACCGGTTGCGCGCTATCGATCCGCGCGACGAGCTCTCGTTTGTCTCGACGAGCATCAAGCTCGTGCTGAGCGAACTCAACGGCGCGCTGCCGTTGATCGGGTTCGCCGGCGCTCCGTTGACGCTGGCGACGTTTATGATCGAAGGCCGAAGCCCCGGCGCTAAGGCCGACCAAACACGACAGTTGATGCAGCAGGAGCCTGCGCTGTGCCACACGCTGCTGGAGCTGCTTGCGAACGTCACCGCGGACTACCTCACGATGCAGATCGAGGCGGGGGTGCATGTCGTGCAACTGTTCGAATCCGTAGCGGATTTGTTCTCGCGCGAGGAATATGAACAGTTCGCCCATCCGTACCAGGAGGCGGTGCTACGTCGGCTCGACCGGTCGTGTCCGACGATCTTGTTTGTGAAGGAGCAGCCCTATTTGGATCTCATGGTGCAAACGGGCGCGGACGTGCTCAGCGTCGGGTGTTGCATCGGTCTCTGTGAAGCGCGTGCTGAATACGGCGACCGCGTCGCCTTTCAGGGCAACGTGGATAATCGTGTGCTCCACCGCGGATCGCTTGATGAGATTGATGAAGCGGTAAAGCAGTGTCTACGGTCGGGTGATCGAACCGGCCACATTCTCAATCTCAATCACGGCGTTCTGAAAGGCACGCCGATCGAGAATGTTCGCAGATTCATCGACACAGCGCGTGCGTTCACTTACGACCACGAGTTGATGGACGGGGTTGGGCCATGACCGAGATGACCACAACATCTCGCGACGTGATTGTCATCGGGGCGGGGATTAGTGGGCTTACCGCGGCTTGGCGACTCAAGCAAACGGGCATCGACGTGTACGTGCTCGAATCGGAGCACGAGGTCGGCGGCGCAATGCGCACCGAACGACGGGACGGCTTTCTGCTGGAGAAGGGTCCGTTCAACGTCATCGTGCGCGACGGGGCCTTCGAGCAACTGCTGAAGGATCTCGGCGATGAGATCGAGGTGATTGAGGCGTCTCGAAACGCCGCCCGGGCGCGCTACGTGCTGCATAATGATCGGCTTTGCAAAGTTCCGTCCAACCCATTGGACCTGCTGACGACGCCGCTACTCACCTTGGGCGGCAAAGCGCGGCTGGTCCGCGGCCTCGTCGCCAGCCGGCGCCCAAGTACCGATGACGATTCGATTGATAACGCGGCTCGTCGGCGATTCGGACCCGAGGTCGCCGATCGGCTGGTGAGCGCATTGTGCGTGGGCATCTTCGCCGCCGAGAGCCGCGAGCTCAGCCTCAGCGCCTGCCTTCCGAGCGCCGCCGAGATCGATACACAATCGCGCAGTCCACTGGGCTTCATGATTGCCAAACGCTTTCGACAAAGACGAAATGACAAGACGTCTCGGCGGTGGCGAGGGCTCGTCAGTTTTCGTGACGGTCTCGGCGAGCTGCCGAAAATACTCGCCGCGCAGCTCGGGCAAGCGTTGTTCACGAGTTGCCGCGCACTGGCTATACGCAAGGTTGCCCGGCAGTATGAGATCAACTGCTCGATCGAGGGCGGAACCGGACCTACGTTTCGAACGGAGCAGTTAGTGCTTGCGGTTCCAAAGAGCGCAACCGCCACAATGCTCGGCGATGTTGCCCCGGAGATTTGCGAGCAGATAAAAGCAATCCCCTCGTCAGGGCTTATCGTGCTGAATCTTGGATTCGAGCGCCGGCATGTCGGCCATCCGCTTGATGGATATGGCTTTCTCGTCCCGGCGACGTCAGCGTCGTTTCCGCTGCTCGGCGTGCTCTGGGCGGACAGTGTGTTTCAGCACCATGCGCCGCCGAACCGCCGGCTGCTGCGCGTCTTCATGGGCGGGTCACGACGGCCCGACATGTTGACAAAGAGTGATAAAGAGCTGGTTGACATCGCCTGCACCGCGCTGCGTGATCTCTTGGGATTGACCAGCAAACCCCTTTTGATCGATGTCTGTCGCTGGCCCGACGCCATCCCGCAGTATCGTCCAGGTCATGTGCAGCGCGTTGCCCAGATCAATCAACAACTTCAGCACTATCCCGGGCTGCACCTCATCGGCAACTACCTCGACGGCATCTCAATCAATGATTGCGTTCGCACCGCCTCCCGCGCGGCGAGCGAGATCGCTCGACACATCGAGGCGACGAAGACTTCGCATCAACGCCAAGAAACGAATGACCACAGCGCAACCACACGCCAAACAATCGCTGCGACTTCCAGTTCCTCATGACGAGCAGGAACACGCCGACCAAGGAGATTGAACTATGTTCGAGACCACAACCCTGACGTCGCGACTAACCCGCCGGCCCAGACGACTGCGCACCAGTGAAACCATCCGTGATCTGGTGCGTGAAACGACATTGACGCCGCAGAAACTTGTTCTGCCGTTGTTCATCATCGAGGGCCACGAACGAAACGAGCCGATCGAGGCGATGCCCGGTCGCGCCCGCTTGTCGATCGATCTGGCGGTGGATGAATGTCGGCGGGCCGTCGATCTGGGGGTACGCGCGTTTGCGCTGTTCGGGGTGATCGACGCATCACTCAAGACGCCTGAGGCGGACGAGGCGCTCAATCCCGACAACCTCCTGTGCCGGGCCACCCGCGCGATCAAGGAGGCGATCGCTGAGTCCTGCGTTATCACCGACGTCGCGCTCGACCCGTATTCAAGTCTCGGCCACGATGGGCTAATCGACGAACGTGGCGTCGTCATGAACGACGAGACAGTGGACATGCTCGCACAGATGGCTGTGATTCATGCTGCGGCCGGCGCTGATATCGTCGCCCCCTCGGACATGATGGACGGTCGAGTCGGCGCCATCCGCACCGCGCTCGATGAGGCTGATCACACGCAGACGTTGATCCTCAGTTACACCGCGAAGTATGCGTCGGCGTTCTACGGACCGTTCCGTCAGGCGCTCGATTCGGCGCCGGTGGACGCACCGAACGTGCCAAAGGATAAGCGCACCTATCAGATGGATCCGGCGAACGCGCGCGAGGCGGTCGTCGAAGCACTTCTGGACGTGGAGGAAGGCGCCGACATGCTCATGGTGAAGCCGGCCCTACCGTACCTTGATGTCATCGCCCGTCTCCGCGCGACGACCAACCTGCCGATCGCGGCGTATCACGTCAGTGGTGAATACGCGATGGTGAAGGCGGCGGCGCAGAACGGTTGGCTTGACGAGCGCGCGTGCATGATGGAGATGCTCACGTCGATCGCCCGTGCCGGCGCAGATTTCATCCTCACCTATGCGGCCATGGACTATGCCCGATGGTGGCGTGAAACGTTTATCTGAGCGGCGATCGCTTTCGCAAGCGAATCAAAGCGTGGCTGCGGCGATTCAACCCACGGCTCTATGCCGATCTCACCAAGCGCGGCCGTCGTGGAAGGGCCGATGCTTGCGAACGGCAGCGTCAGGACTCCGATCGCCCGCACGGCGGATGCGCTCGTGACCGTGACAATATCTATTTCATCCACGACGGACTTGCGGTACGGTCGTGCGATCGTCTCGTACAACACAGGGCTCACGAACGTAATTCCAGGCCCAACCTCCGGTTGCTCGGCTTGCGACGACCGGGGATAGCACACGGTCGCGCCGTGCGCCGGCACCCACAGTTCACTGAACAGGCTTTTCGCCGTGCCCCCTTTGCTCACAAGCGCCACGTGAAATCCACGGGCCTCAGCTGCGCTGCGCGACGATTCGCTTACGACGGCAATCTGCGGCACTCGAGCGACGTCGCCAGCCACGGATTCGATCGCGTACGCGCTGGTCAGGACGAGCCAGTCATCGGGGCCGAGGCGCGCGATCTCTTGGCGAGCATCGGTGAGGGTATTGCGCGCAATAACGGGCTCATGCACGACCTCCAACCCCGTGGCGCGCAACGCGGCGCCCAGCGACCCGTCCGGAGGTTCGTCGCGCGTGACCCAGATCTTCATGTCGTAACGTGAAGTTGTTGTTTGAGACGTTGTCCGAGTCCCGCGCCCAGTTGAGATGGATTTGATCCTGTTTCGCTACCTTCCGCAACATCGCGTCCGTCATCGCTAAAGAGCTGCGCGTGCAACTCGATTCCCCCACCGGATACTTTCGCCAGCGCGGCGACGGGCGTGTGACACCCCGCATCGACCGCAGCCAGGAACGAACCTTCAGCGTCCACGGCACGGCGTGACGGCTGATGATCGAGCGCCGCGAGAATGTCGCGCGCCGTACTGTCGCGCCTCGTTTGAATGGCCAGCGCCCCCTGTCGTGGGGCGGGCACGAACCGATCGGCGGGAAGGTCCATCATGTGCGACGCCGTCAGGCCTAATCGTTCCAGTCCGGCGGCGGCGAGAACGACGCCGTCCACTTGACCGGTTTCCATCTTCTGAACTCGCGTCGGCACGTTGCCTCGGATCGGGACCGTCTCGACACCCGCAAATCGCAAGAATTGCGCGCGGCGCCGCGGACTGCTCGTACCAATCCGAAAACCGTTCGGAAGCTGCTCAATATCAATCGCCTGCCGCGTAAGAAGCACATCATGCACCGCGGCTCGCGGCGGCACCGCGGCAATCACCAGCTCCTCCGGACCAACCGACGGCAGATCCTTATAGCTATGGACCGCAAAGTCGATCTCAGACGCCAACAACGCCTGCTCGATCGCGCCCACAAAGCCGCCCACAGGCCAATTCGATGACTCCAACGGTTGATCGTGCGCGACGTCGCCGTGCGTTTTGATGATGACCTCTTGAAACTCGAGCTCGGGACGCCGCTTGCGCAGCTCATCGATCACCCACCGCGTCTGCCGCAGCGCCAGGGCGCTCCCTCGAGTTCCGACGCGAAGTAGGGTCATTCTTGAATAACGCGAAAGCTCTCGGCGGCGGCGCCGAGGATTTGATCGATGCACTCGTCATCATGCGCCGACGAAATGAACATCGCTTCGTAACCCGACGGCGGCAGCCATACTCCCCGATCGAGCATCGCGTGGAAGAACTTCGCGAATAGCTCGTGGTTGCAAGCCTGAGCGGCGACGTAATCGCGAACCGGCGTCTCGGCGAACGCCATTCCCAGCATTCCCCCGCGCGCTGCAGTTTGCACGGCAACTGAAACGCTTTGGGCTGCGGCCCGCAAGCCGACCGCCAGACGCGTTGACTGTTCGTGCAACGACTCGTAGAAGCCGGGTCGGCTACATAACTTCAGCGTCGCGATTCCGCCGGCCATGCCCAGCGGATTTCCGCTGAGCGTGCCCGCCTGATACATCGGGCCCAGCGGGCTGACCAGCTCCATAACCTCGCGCCGCCCCGCGTACGCCGCCACCGGCATTCCGCCGCCAATGACCTTGCCGAGACACGTCACATCGGGCTGAACGTCGATGACGACCTGATATCCACCCCAAGCCACGCGGAATCCCGTCATCACTTCATCGAAGACGAGCAAGCTGCCGTGCCTATCGCACAAAGCGCGCAATCCTTCGAGAAAACCGGCGTTCGGCTCGATATACCCCATGTTGCCGGCGATCGGCTCGACAAGCACACCGGCAATATCGTCGCCATGCTCGGCAAATATCCGCTCGACGACTGCGAGATCGTTGAACGGCGCAAGCAGCGTCAACGAGGCGATTTTCTCCGGCACCCCGGCCGAGTTCGGCACGCCCAGCGTCGATGCGCCCGAACCGCACGCGACGAGCAGCCCATCGGAGTGGCCGTGGTAACAACCCAGGAACTTGATGATCCTCGATCGGCCGGTCACGGCCCGGATGAGCCGAACCGCGCTCATGACCGCCTCCGTGCCGCTGTTGACGAAGCGGATCAACTCGGCTGAGCCGATCGCCCCCAGAATGATCTCCGCCAGCTCCGTCTCTAACGGGCAACACGCACCGAAGCTCAATCCGTTCGCCGCCGCCTGCTGAACCGCCTCGACGACGGCTGGATGCGCGTGGCCGACGATCGCCGGCCCCCAACTGCCGACCAGATCGACGTATCGATTCCCATCGATGTCGAAGACGAACGGCCCCTCGGCCCGATCGACGAATACCGGCTCGCCTCCGACGGCGCCATAAGCGCGGACCGGACTATTGACGCCGCCGACCAAGACACGCTGGGCCCGCTCAAACGCGGCCACTGACTGTATTCGGTTGGCCTGAACCTGCGGCACAGCAGCGCGATCATACGCAAACCAGAAGCTTGGATGCGCCAACTTCATCGCGGGCGAGTGGGCCGACTTGGGGTACCCCAACCGGGCATCGACGGGCGGCCCAGCCGCGGCGATCCCGGTGTGCCACCCGCTCAGACCGAATATGGGGGAGTGGCTGGCTACCCTCTAAATCGATAAAAAAGTCCGAAAAAAGTCCAAGAAAAGGCGCTATTGGGCCCACCTACGGGGCCGTGAAGCTATACTCGCCGCCTTGTAAATGCTATTGAGACGCAATCGCAATAGGAGAAATATCTGATGATCCGCGTTCTCTGCCGCTGTGAGGCTCACTTACAGAGTGCCAAATCTGACCGCACGGGACGGCCACCGGTGCCGAACGCCGCAACGAGAACCGTTTTCCTTGCCGCAGCCATGCTCATTGCAACCGCCGCCGGTCCCACCGCCTTCGCCGGCGAGCGCCGGTTCACGTTCGTGTATGAAGCGACCACAATGCCGGCCGGTGACGCGGAATACGAACAGTGGATCACCTGGAAGACCCACAAGGACGCCGATCCCGATTTCGATCGGATCGACTTCCGTCACGAGATCGAGTTCGGCGTGACTGACCGGCTCCAGGTTGCGCTGTACCTCTCCGACTGGCGTTACCAGGATGGCGACAGCGTTGGGAACGGCGCGGAGTGGCGCGACGCAGCCGTCGAAATCATTTACAACCTGGCCGATCCCGTCACCGAGCCATTTGGCCTGGCGCTGTACGGCGAATTGAAACTCGGCGATGAGCTGGTGGAGATTGAGGGGAAGGTCATCGTACAGAAAGAGATCGGCCAGTGGGTGTTCGCCTGGAACGGCACGATCGAAGCTGAATGGGAGGGGCCGGATCTCGCTGAAGATAAAGGCAAGTTCGAACAGACGTTCGGCGCCAGTTATCAACTCTCGCCCAAGCTCCTCG
>JACZXL010000320.1 GCA_022571635.1 Planctomycetota bacterium | reverse complement strand
GTGGAACGAGGCGCGTATCCGGCGACCAAGCCGCCGCTGTACAACTGGCTCGCCGTCCCCATGGTGAAGCTGATGGGTTTCTCAAGCGATCTGGCCCACAAGTCACCGAGCGTCGTGTCGCTGCTGTTGTGCTGGCTGATCGTGGTGCGGCTTGGTCGGCGGCTTGACGGCGATCGTTTCGGCGCCCTCGGCTGGCTCGCGGGATTGATGGTTGCCGCCAACTACACCTTCTTCAAGCTTGGCTACCTCGCCCGGCCGGACATGCTCCTGACGCTGTGGCTCACGCTGGGGTGGGTCGCGGCGACGACGCTGCTGCTCACGCCCGATCAGGACCTGCGTGGCCGGCGCGGCCGCCTGCTGCGCATCGCATTTTGGGGCGCGGTGGTCCTGGCGGCGCTGACAAAGGGACCGCCGGCGATCGTCCTCCCTTTCTATGCGTTCGTTGCCTCCCGTGGGCTACGGGGATCGTTCAAGGAAGCGCGGATATTTGGTTGGTGGTGGGGACTTCCCCTAGCCGTGGGGGTATTCGGCCTATGGGTTTGGGGTGTGTACCGCATCGACCCCGATCATCTGATACACAAGCTGTGGTTCGACGAGGTCGCCGGACGGGTGACCGGTCTCGGCACCGAGGGCAATCAATTCGGGCCGATCGAGTTCGTTCGGCGGGTCGTCCACATGCCCACGTACTACCTGCTTCGTTTCGCGCCGTGGTCGGTGCTCAGCATCCTTGGGATGATCGCGATATGGAGCCGGACCGGGGGAAACGCATCCGCCAAGGGGAGTCGTCCTCGTCGCTGGACGACGCTCGGCCGGACGGGGGCGTGGCTGAACGGCGCTGCGGTGTTCGTGGTGATTATCATCGTGCTGTTCACGCTCAGCACGGGAAAGCGAGCCGACTACCTCGCGGCGGCGTTCGTGCCGGGGGCTCTGCTGGGCGGATGGTGGGTGCGACAGCTTCCTGAACGCTTCAACTCGGCGGGGACGTTGACAGCCCAGTTCGCCGCGGTCGTTGTGCTGGCGACGATGACGGTGGTCAATCAGTTGCCGCTGCGGACCGACGAGGCGCCGCCGAGGTTCGGTGATGCGATCAACGATTTCATCCACGAGGCCGAGCAATACCTTCAGGCCCAACCGGGCCCGGTCGTCTTCTGGGCGGTCGGCGAAACGCACCTGCAAGGCCATCTGGGCTACAGCGAAAAGGCCGGCAGCGCGGCCCTGCGGGCAAGGCTCGAGGCCGGTGGACCCTTCTGGCTCATCGCCGGTCGGCAGATTCAACTGCCCTTGACGGTCGGGGACTGGCTGCGTGAACGGCGATACGAGGTCGAGCTGAGCCAGATCTGCCGCTCCGACGAATTGCCTCGTGCCAACGGATGGCCCGGTGTGGTCGGACTGTACCGAGTCGAGCCCCGGACCCGCTGAGGCCCCGTCCAACCGCCGCGTATTCAACCCCCAAGCGGTTCGCTTCCGATAAGCCAATGATTAGCGCGCATTTGTGAATCGGCCGAGATCGCGCTGCGCTCTCGGACTCGGGGATTGTGTCGTCGTGCGGACCTTCGCGATCGTGAACCAAAAAGGCGGCAGCGGAAAGACAACCTGCGCCATCAATCTGGCCGCAATCTTCGCCCACCGCGGCCAACGCACCCTGCTGGTGGATATGGATCCCCAGTCGCACTGTGCGACCGGGCTCGGCGTGCCGGAAGACTGCGTGGAGAAGAGTGTCAGCGAGGTTCTTTTACACGAGGACTTGAGTCAGCTCGATCCGTCCGAGTTCCTGTGGGAGGCCGCGGGCAACCTCGATCTTCTGCCCAGCACCATGCGGCTGGCCGGTCTGGAAGCGCCCGGCGGCGGCCTGTACCAACTGCCCGATCGCGATCGGCGCCTGGCCCGTGTGCTGGAGTTGCTGGCCGGTCGCTATGACCGCTGTGTCATCGACTGCCCGCCGACCATCGGGCTGTTGACGTTCAACGCCCTGCGGGCGGCCCGTGAGACGTTGATCCCGGTGGAGACCGGCTTCTTCGCGTTGCGCGGCGCCGAGAAGCAGTGCCGGACGATCCAACAGTTGATCGATCGCCTCGGCCATCCGATCGCCTGCCATCTCATTGCCACGCTCTACAATGCCGACTCCACCCTGGCCACGGATATCCTGGCTGCGCTGCGTCGTCGATTCGCCGGACAGATCGTGCCCGTGGTCATTTCCGAGCACGAGGTGCTGCGCGAGGCCGTCAGCTTTGGTCAGCCGGTGATCGAATACGCCCCGCAGTCCACGGCCGCGAAGGAATATGAACAGCTTGCCGACTGGTTGGAGGATCACCCGCCACGGCGCGGCGTCGAGATCGAAGTGATGGCGGGTCGGCGTTCGGGCTCCAGGCCGTCGTTCCCGGCGATTTCGGGGCCGCCGCCATCCGCCAGCGGCGCTCCCGGGGGCCAAAGCCGGGCCGCGGAGCTGGCTCGGCGCCTTCGCGACGCCCGGCAGCAGCAAGAGGCCCGCGCGACTGACCCCGCCGCCCTCGACGAGTCCGCATCGGCGCTGACCGCCCAAGCGCCTCGCCCCAGTCGACTCGTCGATCCGCAACCCGCTGCGATAGGCACAGCCCTTGGCACGCCCGTCGCCGTTGCCTCGGCCGTTTCCAGCTCCCCGGCCTACGGTGTCCAGCCGACCGAACACGGCGTTCGCTTCGTTCAGCCGGGCGACGCCCAGTGCAGCATCGTCGTGGCCGGCGAATTCAACCACTGGTCCGCCACCGCAAACCCACTGCGGTACAGCCCCCAGCTCGGCGTGCATCACGCCATCGTCGACATTCCACCCGGCCGATACCAATACCGCCTTGTCATCGACGGCGTCTGGCAGGCGGATCCGTACAATGCCAACGTCCAGCTCAACGAGTACGGTGAACACAACAGCGTCCTCGTGGTTGGGCAATCCAAAGGCTCGACATGACAGATCACGTTGATCCGTTTGATGAATTGGCAGCACTGTTCCTCACCGAGCCCGAGCCGGCCGAGGACGAAGATCAAGGCTCTGGCGCCACCAACACCATTATCGAGTTGGCGGTGGTCGGTCACCTGCCGGTTCGAGCCGGGGTGTGGTTGACGCCCTATGCCGACGCCATCGCCCGTGAGCAAGGGCCGACGGCGCTGCTGCGGCTCGATTCGGACGTGGCGTCGTTGCTGCTTCTGCGCCCCGGCGACGACGAGACGCTGCCGCCGCCCGAGAAGACCACGCTCCCCGAGGCGATCGAGCAACTGGCCCGCGTCGCCGACACCTGGATCCTTCGCCCGCCGCCCAATGCGCCGCTGCAGCAGCTTGTCGAGGCCGGGGCGGATCGACTGACCATCCTCAGCAGCGCCGATGAAGCTGCCGTCGTTGCCGCCTATCAACTCATCAAAGACCTCGTCGAAGCGGCCGAGCACGCTGGGTGCGAGCTGCCGGCGATGGGCCTGGCTGTGCTCGGGGCCGATCGCCATATCGCTGAACGCATGCGCCAACGCCTCAACCGCACCACCAACACGTTCCTCGGCATCGAGCTGCCGATGACCGCCTGCATCTGCCAGATGCAGCCCACGATCCGCGCTGCCGACTTCGGCCGATACACCAACG
>JACZXL010000319.1 GCA_022571635.1 Planctomycetota bacterium | reverse complement strand
GCGCGATCTCCGCCATTTCCTGCGCGCCCGCCGAGCCAAAAGCGCCGAACCGCCCGCCCGGCCCCTGGTAGCGGTCTCTGACAGCCCTGAACTGTTCGACCGCTTTGTTGAAACTCTCGGTGTAGTCGTCCAGCAGCACTTCGAGCACGAACCGCTGATCGCGAGTGATCTGAAGCTCGCTGAGCATGATCTTCAGATCGCGTCGGGTGTAGTCCGGCCGCAGCAGATTGGAGAACCGCCCGGGGGCCACCGTCTGGAATGATCCTCCCTCGGAGCTACGGATCATGATCTGCGGCTGGGCGAGGGCCTGGGTTGCCCCGATCGTCATTCCAAGGGCGATGGCACAAAAGCACCAGGGCAAACGCGAGGTGGTGGCGGCGGTCATGGATGAATCCTCCAAGGGTGGTTCTGCGTCGTGTACCGGCCGAGGCTGAGCGTGGTTGCGGCTCTGTGAGGCCTGGGCGACCAAGGGCAGCCAAGCGCCTCAAGACGATAGGATGCTCGACACCGGCGGACATGTCACAGGAAATGGCGCGAACCGGCGAATTCAAGGGCTCGCAGGCCGATCCGCCATCGCGTCCGGACCGGCCGGTAGAATGCTCGCACCATGGGCCAGTCAAACCAGCACAACCTGCACGCTCAGATACTGATCGTGGACGACGAGGTCGAGCACGCCGACGTCATGGCCGATGCCCTGCGCAAGCCGGGGCATGTGTGCACGATTGTCTACGACCTGGCCGGGGCCAAGGAGGAGCTACTGCACGGGACGTTCGACGTGATCGTGACTGATCTGGTCATGGAGGACCAGACGACGGGTCTGAAAGTGCTGGCCCTGGCCAAGGAGCACCAGACCGAAGCGGAGACGATCATGGTCACCGCCCACGGCGACGTGCCGACGGCAAAGGCGGCGCTGAAGGGCGGGGCGTACGACTTCATCGAGAAGCCGTTGGACCTGGAGGTTTTCCGCAACCTGGTGAACCGCGCGGCCCAAACCGTGTTGCTGCGCCATCAGAACGTGCGTCTGCAAGGCCAAGTCGATGCGGCGTACGGCTTCGAGGGAATCATCGGGGAGTCGGCGGCGATCCGCAAGATCATCTCGACCATCAAGCAAGTGGCGCCGAGCGATCTGGCGATTCTTATCAGCGGCGAGTCGGGGACGGGCAAGGAGTTGGTCGCGGCGGCGCTTCACAAACATTCCAAACGCGCCGGCAAGCGTTTTGTGCCATTCAACGCAGCGTCACAAAGCGAGACGTTGCTGGAGGACGAGTTGTTCGGCCACGTGCGCGGGGCGTACACCGGGGCCGATCGTGATCGAGAAGGCGTATTCGAGTACGCCGATGGAGGAACGCTTTTCCTGGACGAGATCGGCGACATGCCCTTGATGATGCAATCCAAGTTGCTGCGGGTGCTGGAGACGGGCGAGGTGGTGCGGCTCGGGTCCAACGAGTCCCGGCGGACGGATGTGCGGTTCGTCAGCGCGACCAATCGCGATCTGCAAGCGTTGATGCGCGAGGGGAAGTTCCGCGAGGACCTGTATTTTCGGATCAAAGGGGCGCAGATCGAGGTGCCGCCGCTGCGCGAACGGCGAGAAGATGTGCCGATGTTGGTCAACCACGCGCTGGGGAAGTTCGCATCACAACTCGGCCGGCCGATCCCCACGATCACGCAGCCGGCGATGATGCGGCTGGTGGCGTATTCCTGGCCGGGCAATGTGCGCGAATTGCTGAACGTGGTCCAGAAGATGTTGGTGATGGGCGAGGCGGCGGACGTGGTGGACGTGCGGGATGTGCCGGAGGAGGTCCGGGCGGACGGGGCGCAGGAGACCCCCGGGCTGGGCAGCTTGGCGGGCGTGGGGCTCGATCGGCTGGAGAAGGTCGCGATCCGCCAGACATTGGCCATGACCGGGGGGAACCGCGAGCAAGCGGCTCAGCTTCTAGGAATTGGTGAGCGCACGTTGTACCGCAAGCTCAAGGAATACGGGCTTCGGTAGAGGGCGCCAACCGCCCTTGACGGCCCACCAAGCTGGATAATTCGTCAAAAGGCGCCAAGGGTCAGCCCAGATTAACTTTGCGGACCTGGAGTCCCCATTATCCCATTTTTTTATTGACGGCCTAGGCGAAAGTAGTAGACTAACGCAGGAGTCCACGCCGCCGTCAGACCGAGGGCACGGATTGCTTCGACGGCGCCAAGCGGTGCAAATTGAGAGAGCGAGCTGGGGGGTGCGGTTTCGTTCTGAACTATTGTTGTCGCAAACGTGGACGAAGAAGTTAGGAGAAAGAAGATATGTACCGCCAGGCGAATCGGCTTTTCCCGGGAGTGTTGTTCGTTGCGACTGGTGCGGTTGTTCTGGGGGTGTCATCACCGGCGCCTGCGGACATCATTGCGATAGCTGGTGACACGGCCAACAGCACCGAAGGGCTTGGCGACTTCACGGGGTTTCTCAGCTATGAGTTCATCATAGGTGAGGCGGGCGTGCTGACGGTCGAGCTCACGAATACGACCCCTGGGGATGATCGCGGCTGGATCACGGGCTTCATCTTCAACATCGCTTCCGAAGATCCCCTGGCTTTTGCACAATTCGAGAAAGGCACGCATCCGTTCCTGGACGCGCCAGATCAGAACGGCAACCCGTTCGGCAACCCATTCCTGGCCGGCGCCGCGCTGGGCGGCAACTGGATTGACGGAGGCATTCCGGAAGACGGCATCGCCATGGGCGATACGGGCATTTTCACGTTCGAAGTAGAGGCAACGGATGCGGCATCGCTCACCGCCTCGAGCTTCCTTGGGGGCCCGTATGAGTTCAACTTCATCGTCCGCTTCCGTGGGTTCATCGGTGGGGCCTCGGACAAGGTGCCTGTACCTGCCCCGGGCGCCTTGGCTCTGCTGGGATTGGGCGCGCTGGCCCAACGCAGACGACGCCGGTCCGCCAAACACGGGCCATGACCGGGGGCCGGGGGGAACCGCGTACAGGCGGCTCAGCTTCCAGGAATTGGCGAGCGGACGCTGTATCGCAAGCTCAAGGAGTACGGGCTTCGGTAGACCCCCGACCGGCGTTTTCCAGGCCGTACGGTCCCGACAAACCCCCGAGACACCCCAAGCGTTGGCGCCAGGTTCCCTCCGGGCCCAATCGGACAAAACCCACCCTTTTTTTTGATCGCTCTTGAAGTCGGCGTACACTGGTGTAGGGTACACGCCGCCGTCGATATAAGCGCACGGATTGCCGCGACGGCGCCTCACAGTTCGGCGTGATGAAACGAGAACTGCGAGGGCGACTTGGTTCTGCATTGTGGGCGACTGCTGTGTCCACAAGAGCGCATCGGAGAGAGAGCATATGTTGGGCCGAGCGAGTCGATTCTTCCCGCGCGCGTTGTTTGCCACGGCCGGTGTGGTTGTCCTCGGGGCGTCATCTTTTGCGTCTGCGGACACCATCCAAATCTTTGCGGACACGAGCAACAGCACCGAAGGGATTGGTGACTTCACAGGTTGGCTCACCTACGACTTCATCGTGGGCGACCTGGGCGTGCTGACCGTGGATCTCACCAACACGAGCGACCCAGGCAACGGCGGCTGGCTCACGGGTTTCATATTCAATATCGCAAGCAACGATCCGGACGTCGCCGCGGCCTACACCG
>JACZXL010000077.1 GCA_022571635.1 Planctomycetota bacterium | reverse complement strand
AGCATCTGCCGGACCCACACGTCGCTGCGACGGGGGGCGGCGCGTTTGGCGATCGCGCGGAGGATTCGTTCATTTGGTTGCCAATCGTCGAGCCAGGTGATCTGTTCGAGCATCCCGTGCAACGCCGCCCCACGGTCCAGCGCCTCTTCATTCGGCAACCGCAGCGCCGAAGCCATGTCCGTCTCCGCCAGCGCCGAAGGACTGGCGATCCTCCCCGGCGCTGTCCCGCTCGACGGCGCGAGTTGCAACTCAACTGTGTCTGCCGTCTCGTCTGCACTTGATTTCGCAGCAGATCGATCTTCGTCGACCCAATCCGGATCGCCGGCCGTAAAGGCGCGCTCACCCGACTCGACTGGTGCTTCGACCAGCGCACTTCGCAACACGCCGGCCAAAGTCTTCGGAATCGACTGAGACGACTGGCCGGGCGGATCGATGATGATGTGCAGTCCCTGCCGCGCTCTGGTGATTGCGACATATAAAAGCGACAGGCTCTCTCGAACCGTTCGTCTGCGATGGTGCTCGAACATGGGTTCGATCTCGGGGATCAACCGGCGGGTGTGTTCGTTTACGTACCGGCAGATGCGGGTGATGGGACCCGTCTTACCGTCGCGCTCATACACCACCTTCGGTGTCTGGCCTCCGATCAGCCGTCCCTCTAACTCCGCCAACACCACAATGTCGAACTCCAACCCCTTTGATTGGTGGATCGTCATGACCTGCACCGGCGCAGGTCGGGCCTCCTCTACGGAAACATGTTCGACGAACTGCACGAACCCCGTCGGCCGTAAGCTGCTGCGCAAGTCAAATCGCCGGGCCAGATCAACAAGCTGGTGAAGGCGTTGCAGCTCTCGCCGATCGCAAGAGGCTGCCATCTTACCGACCCACGCCCCGATGCCGGCCGTGTACCCATCCTTGAGCAATCGTCGGCGGATATGCGCGGCGAGCCGGTGCCGGCAATTCGCGACGTCGTGACGTTCAAGATCAACGATCGGCCCGAGGGGCGAGTTGGCTACGTTGAATGCTGCGATCGTGTCGTCGGGATGGTCCGCCAGATGCAATAAGTCGAGCACGGCATTGACAGCGGCCGAATCCGTCAGCGTGCCCCGGCCGCGGCCGCCGACCGCGATGCTGTGACCACTCGGACCGAGCTCGAACCGCAGCCGCGCCACCGCCGGGTTGGTTCGCGTCAATACCCCAATCTGAAGATCAGGATTTCGTGTATGGAGCGACGCCACGAGATCCGCCGCGTGCTTCAAGCGGACGATCTGCTGGTCTTCGTCCTCGTCGGCCCGCGGCGAATAGAGCAACTCGGCGTAGCCCGCCATTTCCGTCTTGACCGTGTCATGCAGCTTGAAACCTTTGGACCAGATCGCGACCGCTTCAGGGAACTCGCTCAGGGCGTCGTTATCGTTCAAGGCGCCGAACACGCGATTCACGACGTCAATAATGACCGGCGACGATCGCCAACTCGTTTCGAGCGTCTCATCATGGATGGCGATACTGCCGTCCGGTCCGACCAACAGCTTTGGTAATTCGTCGAGCACTTCCGGAGCGGCGTCACGCCAACCGTAGATCGATTGCTTGACGTCGCCCACGCAGAAGAAGGTGCGCTCCGGCGGGGCCCAACTCACGATTTCCTGAGCGATGCGTTCGAGCCCCCGCCACTGCCCGATGCTCGTATCCTGAAACTCGTCCAACAACAGGTGGTGCAGCGTGGCGTCGAGCCGAAAACAGATCGCCTCGATCGTCCCTATGTCTTGAGCTCGGCGCATGGCGGCGGTGACGTCGGCGAAGGTCATCGCGCGGGCCCGACGCTTGGCCTGCTCGTAATAGGAATGAAACAGTCCAAGCAGCTCACGTGAAGCAAGCGTCTCTTTGCGCAGCCGACCTACGACAACCGCCTTGGCATGATTCGTCAACGGCCGATAGGCGTCGATGACGTGCGGCTGAAGTTCGGCGCGACTGAACGTCGTCTCGCCGTGCGCCACTTTCGCCGCGATTCCCGTGCGCAGAAACGCCAGCCAATCATGCTGCTGCGCTTGGGTCAGATCGCTGCGCCACGCTTTGTACAGGACCTTGCTCGTCTCGGGTATATCGCAGCGCTGCAGCGCTTCGATCGCGGTGACGAGCGGCGGCGGCGACAGCTCGCCCCGAAGCTGCGGCACGCACTCCCACGCTTCACGATCAGCCTCCCGATACAGGTCGTACATCGGGCGCAGCGTTCGGTCGATCGCCTGCATAACCGACCGGTCAGCAGCGCCTTGGGTCAACAAGCGCAGCAGATCAACGAGCGTCTGCGGCTCCCGCTCATCGAGCATGAGACGGATCGCCTCGGCGCGAATGTGCGTGATCTGGTCCTCGTCGACGATGTCGCTTCCCAGCGCGATCCCCAGTTCCAAAGCGAACGATCGAACCACGCTGCCGTCGAAGCTGTCCAGCGTGCGCACCTGGAGCCGGTGCAAGTTCTCGGTCAACCGAACCAACAGATCGAGCGCCTTCTCGGCTGACAATGACGGGACTTCGAGGCGCTGCGTGAGCGTGTCGCGCGCTTCGTCATCCAACACGGCGTCCGCGATCGTTTGCAGGAGGTTGCCGCGGATCTGCCCGGCCGCGGCGCGGGTGAAGGTGCTGGCCAGAATCGAGCTCGGGGCAGCCCCGGCCTCCAGCAGCTTCAGATACCGTGTGGTCAATTGATACGTCTTGCCCGACCCGGCGGACGCAAGGATCCGCAGGTGCGCGAAGCGCTCAGCCGTGGCCGTGCTCACGATTCGCCCTCGTCTTCGGTGTCGACGACGAACGCGGTGGTTCGGCAGATCCGGGCAAAGTCATCGTACGATTGGCGATAGTCGCGCCTCATCTCAAACGCGCCTTGGCGAATCTCCTTGAGAACCCGCCGGGCCGTCTCCAGGGCCTCGGCGAGCTGTTCGTCGTTCCAGTTGGCCGGTCGAACTGCGATCCCCGCCGGGTCCTTCGGCACGGTGAGGTACGCGAGACTCACCGTGCCTTCGATGCCGTCCTGGGCAGCGAGGTGTTGATACAACGGCAGTTGCACGTCGATCCACTCCCCGCCGAAGATGTTTGTGCCGCGATGAGCTTGTTGGGGCGTCTTGGCGGTCTCGCTCGTCTTGTAGTCGATGATGCACCATTCGTTCGTGCGCTCATGCCGATCGATGCGATCGATTCGTCCGGTGATCGGCATCGGTTCTTCGCCGGGAATCTCCAACACGCTCGACGAAGGCAATTCGTACTCGCATCGATCGATTCTCCATCCGGCCGCTCGGCGCTGGGCCTGATACTCGGCGAAGCGCTCCAATCTTTGGCGAAGGCGCGACATCTGCACCCGCACCGCGGGCATTGGCCGCGAGCCGTAGTGGTGCTTGACACGCTGCTGAAGCTCGGAGACAAGAAACGCCGCAATCCGCTCGGCGTCGGCACAATCGGCAAGCTCGGGCTCCTCGCCGAACGCGCGCAGCACCTGATGAGCGAGACTGCCGAACTGCCCCGCATCTAATTCAGCCGCGTCGTCGCGGCGGCCCTTCAGGTGTATCAGGCGCTTCAGGGCGAACCGGTATGGACATACAAGATATTCGCGGAACCACGTCACCGGCATCGATTGCGGTGCTTCGAGGCTGTCCGGCAACTTGGGGTGTCCGAAGCGAGAGACCTTGGCAGGCGGATCCATCCCGATCGGATGCGCCCATATCCGCGCCTTATCTTCGTCGCACAATGCCTTGACGCGCCCGGCGAGCTGCGGGCGCGGACAGGCAAGAAGCAACCGGCTCGGTGTCAACGGCTCGTCGTCGTCGCCGCGGCGGGTGAGGATGATCGTTAGGTCCTGCCGGCTGTGAAGCAGCGCCTCGAGAATGTACGCGTCGCGCGCGTAGCGACGAGTGTTGTCGGTCATGCCCAGCGCTCGGCGCAGCGCGTCGGGGAGAAAGGCGTCGGCGGTGAGCGACTCCGGGACGTTGCCGTCGTTGAACCCGGTCATGACCAGGGCGGGCGCCGTGTCCAGATGAAGCTCCAACCACCCGAGCATCTCGATCTGGCCGCGGCGCGGATCCTGCGGTATTCGCCGAGACCCGGCCTGTGCCAGCAACAGACGCAGCGCCGTCGGTCCATTGATCTTGGCGCACAACGCGGGCGCAGCTGACGCCAACTCCGCACAGACATCACGAAGCGCCGAACAGACTTCGATGAGGGTCGTGTTGTGTTTGTGCTCTTGGCCGTCGCCGTTGGCGTACAGCACGCGGAGAATCTCCAAGGCGCCGTGGCACCAATGCCCAAGCGGGCGCGGCGTCGCATCATCAAGCGGCGAGAACAATTCGTTTACGGCGTCATAGGCGATCGAAAGCTGTTGCTGCTGCTGTGGGGATCCCAACCATTTGCCGGTGCACTTACCCTGGAGGTAGTCGCCAAAATAGTCATCGAGGATTGTCTGCCAGCACTCGATCGCGGTTGCGGTCGCATCATCGTTCGATGATGTCGTGCCGTTTCGCGCCGTAAGCCACCGCTCAAGATCGGGGTGGCGCAGCAGCGCCGCCAGATGCGCGAATCGTCGTTCGTCCAGCCAATCCGCCCCGGCTTCCCACATGCGAAAGGGGGCGGTCCGACGAAGCGGTTCGCCGGCGGGAGCGTGGAGCGTGACACCCGCCCATCGACCGGCCTGGGCCAGGGCCTCGGCCAATGATTCGTCACCGAGGCCGATCGTGATTTGTTCGGCGGCAAACCGTCCGCCGTACGCCGCGACGGCCCGCAGCGCCACCTGGGCCTGGTCGGCCGGCCGATCCGCCATCACGATCCGTTCATCGTCAATTTCGATTGTCGCGCCTTCCCAGGCCGAGGCTTGCACACAGCCCAACTCGTCAAAACGCTCGGCCAGCGCTTCGGGGGCGTGGATCAAGGCTACCGTTCGATCGGCGACGTTGGCCAGCGCCGCCCGCTGCATCGCGTTGAGATCGACTACGCCCACCAGCACCACGAGGCGGTCGTTCGTCGCGTCGCCGCGCCGGATCGTCTCCCACCGCGCCTCGTGAAGGTCCACCAACCCCGCCTCGGTAAGTTGGGCTCGATACGCCGCGTGCAGTTTCTGCAAGGCTCCCCATCGCTCCGATTCACTGAGCATCTCCATTCCGGCCGCTTTGTCGGCAACGTCCGCGAACGCCAGGCCATCGCCGGCCAGCTCTTCATGGAGCCGATCCACCGTTTCCCCCAGGTGGTACCAATCCAGGAAGGCGGCGTCGTCGGGAGGATGCGGCAGGAGCGGCCCGAGCGTCTGGGGCCCGGCCGAGCGAAGCGCGTTGATCCAGGCCAGAATCTGCTCGCAGCTCGTGGCCGTGGGGACTTCACGGTGCGGGGCCAGCACTTCGACCATCTGCCCCGGGGTCCGAATCTCCGGCGGCGCGAGCCGCTGCCGCTGGGCGTCACATTGCTCCAGCAGCGCCGCCAATAACAACCGCCCGGCCCGCTGTCCCGGGAGCACGCATACAACGCGCCTCAGATCGCACAGCCCCGCCTCGCCGTTTGGCGCGTGGTCGAGCAACCAACGCGCAGCCAGCGGCAGAGCCGGCCTCGACCAGTCCAACCACGCTCGACGAATCGCCTCCACTGGGTCCTGCACTGATCCTCCCGCCGCCAGCCATCACCGCCCGGATTCCCAGCACTGTAGCGGCCCGAGCCCAACCCGGCCCGACGGCGAGGCCGCTGACCGCACCGCCCGGCCGGTGATACCCCAGGGTCAGCATTCCGGCACGATTTGCCGGTTTTCGCTTGGCCATCGCCGCTGTCTGTGGTATGGTGATGCTGGCCAACGAGCGTGGGAACAACGACGCGCCTTTGGCAAATGACAGGACTGGGCCGCCTGTGGGGGCAGGCCTAGTCCTGCCTTTTTGTTTGCGACACGGACTCGTCGGCGGCCGCTGATCCGCTGATCGTTCGGCACCGCAGCACCACCGCTCCTTCCTCAAAGCGAATCCCCACCAGCCGCACCGCGCGACCGTCGGCGAGCCGCACCGTCGGGTCGATCGCTCGTCCCTGCAACAGCCAGCCCGTTGCCGCTTGCACCTCGGGATTCTCGAGGAACCCGCCCGGCGCCGCCTCGTTCAACCAACCCGCTACGTTTCCCACCGGCTTGCCGGGGATCGTCAGCCGCCCCAGCGAGACGCGATCGACCGTCACCCGCAGTTCGCCCGCCGCAATCGTCAGGATCAGTCGCACCGCCACGAAGCGCCGTCGTTCGTCGCCGTCCAGCTCGATCGCTAGCGTCACCCACCCGGGCTCAGACCGTATCTGCGGTCGGCCGAACCCACTTGGCCAATCAAGCGCCTGGTCGTGCTCCAACCAGGCCCCCAGTCGCGACGCCAGCCAGGCGTTCACATGACGATCGTGAATCCGGATGGACCAGGTTTCGTCATCGGGTCGGACCATGTGGGCCTGTTCGATGAGGCTGTATTCGATCTGCTGGGCGGCCTCGGCCACCCGCGGATCGGAAGCGTCCGGCGGGGCCCACCATGTCGGTTCCAACCACGACATTCGCCACACCACGACCGCCGCCGCCGTCACGAGCACAACTACGGCCAGCGACATGATCGTTCTGCGTCGTCTTGGTCGTCGCCGCGACATCAGCGCCGGTAAGTCTACGTCAACTCAGGGCCGAGTCGCTACAGGCGCCAAGGCCTGAGCGAGCCGTGTCCGCCGCGGGGGGTTCGGTCGAGTGGGACGGGCGTCAGTGGCACAGTATCATCAGCTTGTGCGGTTACGGGTTCTGTTGCATTTCGAGCCGGCGAATTTCTTCTTGGCATTGTGAGATGGCTACTTGATCTTCTTCAGCATAGCCGTCATCCGACTTGGGAACCAACCAGCGTTTCTGCCGTTCCTTGTGACGCTCAAGGGCGACCTCGTACCATCGCAGCGACTCGCGCCAATATAAGAGACGCTGGGCCACGGAGAAGCCATCATTATCACCCAGGGCGGCGTACAACTCACCGGTGTGGTTGCATGCAACCTCGGCAGACCGGAAGTACAAATAGCTGGCGGGATCACTCTCAATCATCTCAAACCTGATTTCAATGGCTCGATTCGCCTCCGCAATCGCCTCCTCGGCTCGCCCCAGCAAGGCAACCGTCATGGCTCGTTCAATATAGGTGTTCGCTAACCAATGTCGTGTGAACGTGTCGAGTGGATCCTCCGCGTTCATCGCTTCGAGAAGGACCGCCGCTTTGGCAAAGTTTCTTACTGCACGCTCTTGATCGGGGCCATGCCGTTCTACATATCCTCTATAGAAGCACGCTTCCGCAAGCGCTCGACTATAGTCTGCGTTCGCAGGATGCGCCTCGAGCAATATCTCGCACATCTCGACTGCCTGATCAAGCTGATCGCGACTTCGTTCAAACTCCTGTTGACGATCAACGTACAGTGCATCATAGACAAGAACCATAGCCAGATCGCAGCGGGCGTTGGGATCGTTGTTTCGGCTTACGACATCCTCCAGTAATCGCCGGGCCGGGCCGTAGAAATCCAGGATTCCTTCGTCACCATTGTTGACGAGACCTCTCTTCATGTAGGAACGCCCGAGGTCGTGTGTTGCGCGGAGATCGCTTCCCTCATCGCGCAGCGCCGAGCGTATGCTGAGCGACTCGTCATAGGCGACGCGTGCGCCCGCCAAGTCTCCCAGATGTTTCTGAATATCGCCGATCTTCTCATACGCAGCCGCGACATCGCGCAGCAGCGCCGGGTCATCACCCGCTTCAGCGCGCAGTTCTTTGAGATACTTCAGGCCGCGCTCGACCAGAATCTTTCGCGCCGGCGTCGAACCGGGAAGATCAACGATCTCATCATGCAGATCGAAGATGATCGAACGGGCGATCTCTCGAATCGAAATCGAGCGCGCAACCGCCTGGCTCTCCGCTTGAAACGCCCGCACCGCCAACCAACTTGAGGCCACGGTTCCCGCCACCAGCGCCAACGCCGCCACACACACGGCCTTGTTCCGCGTGGCGAACTTCCGAAACTGGTACGCGCGGGTGTGCGGCCGCGCCATGATCGGGCGGTCATCGAGAACACGGTGTATGTCATCCGCGAGTTCAGCCGCTGATGCGTATCGGCGGGCCGGCTCTTTCTCCAGCGCTTTAGTGAGAATCGTCTCTATATCGCCACGCAATGAACTGTGGCTGTCACCCAGCGGGGGCGGCGCTTGGTCGCGGATGATCCGGGCCGCCTCGAAAATCGAACTCGATTCGAGCGAATACGGCAGTCGACCGGCGAGAAGTTCGTAGCCGACCACTCCCAACGAGTAGACATCGCTCAGCGCATCGATCTTCTGAGCATCACCGGCAAACTGCTCCGGGCTCATATACGGCACGGTGCCCACTACCTCCGGCAGCTCCGTCTGCATGGTTGCGACGAGAATGTCGGTGTCCGTGATCAGCGCCACGCCAAAATCGAGCACCTTGGGCTGGCCGCTCGAATCGACAAGAATATTGCTCGGCTTGAGATCGCGATGCACCACGCCCCGCAGGTGCGCGTGATGCACCGATTCACAAATCTGCGCCAGCAGCGCAAGACGCTGACGCACGCTCAGATCATGCTCTTCGGCGTAGGTTGTCAGCGGCGCTCCATGGATCAACTCCATGGCGAAGAACGGCACGCCGCCCGCGCCGTTATCGTGCGTTCCGGCCTCGTACACCTGCGCAATGCCGGGGTGCTGCAAACGCCCGAGGATTTGCGACTCGTACTCGAACCGCCGCCACGCACGGCGTGAGGTGAGCCCGCTGCGCATCACCTTGAGCGCCACCGTTCGATCCGGCTGCTCCTGCACCGCTTCGTACACGATACCCATGCCGCCCGAGGCAATCGTGCGCTGAAGGGTGTACCGGCCGATCCGTGTCCCGGCCGCGATCGGCTGCGATTCGACAATACCCACCGGCGGCGGCTCGATCTCGGTCGGCTTCAGGAACCCGCCGGAACGCTCGTGCGCGCTCAGCAATTCCTGAACCTCTGTCAGCAATGCATCATCGCCTGCGCACGCATCGCTCAGAAACGATTCACGTTGCTCTGAATCGAGCCCGCGCGCCTCGTGGAACACCTCCCACATGCGCATCCAGCGTTTCTCAGGTGTCGCGGCTGGTCGATTCATCCGGGCCGATCCGTTCGATTTCTTTATAGAGCCACGCGCGGGCGGCGATCCAGTCGCGAATCACTGTGCGCGGCGACACGTTCAGCGCCGCCGACGTCTGCTCGACGCTCAGCCCGGCGAAGAACCGGAACTTGACCACATCACCCATCCGCGGGTCGAACTGTTCCAGCCGTTGGAGCGATGCGTCCAGCGCCAGCATCAGCGAGGGTTCCTTCTGTATCTCGGCAATACCGGAATCCAACGGCACATGGCAGCACCCGCCGCCGCGCTTCGATGAAACCTGGCGCCGGGCCTGCTCGACGAGAATGCGCCGCATCGCCTGCGAGACCGCCCCATAGAAATGCGCTCGGCCGTCCCACTGGACGTCCTGGCTGCCCAGGAGCCGAAAATAGGCCTCGTGCAACAGGGCCGTCGGCTGCAGCGTCCCGCCCGGCGCCTCGTTCGCCATCTGGCCCTGAGCGATCTCGTGCAACTGCTCATAGACGAGCGACCACAGATCGTCGATGCGATCCTGCTCGCCGGCGCTCACTTGTGCCAGCAATCGTGTCACGGTCCCCGCGGGATTCTCTGTCATTCGTCGGAACCTTACCCATTGTGAAGGCGGGGGCGGGGGGCGAATCCGGGGGCGGGGCGAATCCGGGGGTGCGAATTGAGAAATTCGTGTCACCTCCGCCGCAACATTCTCGCATAGTCCGGTAGGGAGACGGTATGCACGCTGGTTCGCAATATAACCCGGCGCGGGGGCTGCGCGAAGCTATTTTTGGAATCTTTGGTTCAAAATTCTTTGGTTCACACTCTGAGGAGACAGACATGAGATATCTCACACCAGTCCTTTTCGCCATAGCGGCAACAGTCCTGAGCACCGCCCCGGTCCACGCCGACCTCGGCGACCAACTCTTTAAACTCCTGGCCGATGATGGCGCGGCGGGGGACCAGTTCGGCATCTCCGTCGCGATCAGCCGCGACACCGCCATCGTCGGCGAACGATTTGACGACGACAATGGGATCGACTCCGGGTCGGCCTACCTCTACGACATCTCTGACCGCTCGAATCCTGTACAGATCGCGAAGATCCTCGCGGCCGACGGCGCGGCAGGCGACAACTTCGGCGTGTCCGTCGCGATCTCCGGCGACATCGCTCTGGTTGGTGCATGGAAAGACGACGGCGCCGGCGGCGACTCCGGTTCCGCCTACCTCTTTGACATAAGCGATCCGAACAACCCGGACGAGATCGCGAAACTCCTCCCAGACGATGGCGCGACGGACGACTGGTTCGGGCGCCACGTCGCGATCAGCGGAGCGACCGCGATCGTCGGGGCCTTTGGCGACGACGATAATGGCGACCGCTCTGGCTCAGCGTACGTGTTTGATATCCCCACTGGCAACCAGATCACCAAGCTCCTGCCCAGCGATGGGGCACCGACAGACTTCTTCGGCTGGGGCGTCGCGATCAGCAATACGATCGCCGTTGTCGGAGCCAGAGAAAACGACGACAACGGTCATGATTCCGGCTCCGCCTACCTTTTCGACGCCACCACGGGACAGGAACTCTTCAAAATGCTGCCCAACGATGGCGTGGCTGAAGCCCAATTCGGCATGAGCGTAGCGATCTCCGGCGACATCGCCCTGATTGGGGCATGGAAGGACGACGACAATGGTACCTTCTCCGGCTCGGCCTATCTCTTCGATGTGAGCGACCCGACGAACCCGATTCAGCTCTTCAAACTCCTACCTGGCGACGGCGCACCGAATGACGAGTTCGGCGTGTCCGTCGCGATGTCCGGCGACATCGCCCTGGTTGGGGCATGGAGGGACAACGACAACGGTCTTGAATCCGGCTCGGCCTACCTCTTTGATATCTCCGACCCCGCGAATCCCGTGCAAATCACCAAGTTCCTGCCTGACGACGGTGCACCAAATGACGGGTTCGGCCTTTCCGTCGCAATCGGCGGCCTCCCTGGAAACGAAGTCGCCATCGTCGGGGCATTTCTTGACGACGACAACGGCGCCGACTCCGGTTCCGCGTACCTCTTTGATGCTGGCGCCCCCGGAAAGTGCCCGTGGGATATTGATGGCAGCGGCGCCGTTGACGTGAAGGATCTGCTCTTCTTGCTGGGCGCCTGGGGGCCGTGCCCGAAGAAGGGAGCTTGTCTCGCCGACTTCGACAACAGCGGCGACGTCGGCGTGAAGGATCTTCTCTTCTTGCTGGGCGCCTGGGGGCCGTGTCCTTGAAGAAGGCATCGAGGCATCAAGGCATCAAGGGATCAAGGCATCAAGGGATCAAGGCATCAAGGGATCAAGGCATCGAGGCATCGAGGCATCAAGGGATCGAGGCATCGAGGGATCGAGGCATCGAGGCATCGAGGGGGGAGAAGAAGGCTTAAGGCTTGGGGTCTCCCAACTCCTGACCCCTAACTCCTTCTTGTCCCCTCTGTGTCCTCAGTGTCTCAGTGGTGAGTCTTCTGAGGATGGCCCCGATCCCGATCCCGATGGAATCGGGACACGTGGAATCGGGACCCCGATAGAATCGGGACATAGAGCCGCAGGTGGAATCGGGATATCCGCTACGCTGCGACATCAGGCGTCCACCATGACCATGTGCCGTGAAACACGCATCGCGCTCAGGACGTTTTTTGCCGCATGGCTGGCCAATTTCCCCTCTGGAGGATGCAATCCAGCCGGAGGCCTCGCGATACGACCGCTTCTGCTATTTGCTGGCGTTGCTCGCGCGTTTGGCCGCGACCCAGCTGACGGGATCTGCCCCCTGACCGCAGCCGGCCGGGAAGGCGTCGCGATCAACGGAATCCACCGCTGAGCAGCAGTTTCGGCCTTGGGGACCTCTAACACTCGATCTTCTCGGGATAATCTGGAAATCTGGGTAAGATAGGCACTTGCAGTCATCGAGGAGCGGCCTCGATCGCCGTGTGGAAGTCAATCCTCACCAGCTTTGGATACGTTGATTTCGACCAATAAAATCGAAGAAAGAGGATTGACTCTTTCAGTTCCGCTGATACCTTGGCGTCGGTTGTCTGCGCTCCTCGCGCAGGCAGGCAGAGAGAGAGAGTTCGGGGGGCTCTCACAATAGTGTGTTTTTGTCGCAGGCTGATGTCGTCCGTATCCTGCGATGGCCGTCAAGACCGATGTTTTGTCAGGGTTGCAGGGATCAACTGAATCTCTGCCAGTGAAGAAAAGAAAGAGAGAGAGTAATGCGAAATAGAATTCTGTTATGCGGTATCGGTGTGGCAAGCACGATGCTGGTTGCATCTGCCGCAAATGCGTCGCTCATCTACGGCTTCAACATGCGTGGAGATGCGAATCAATTGTTCAGCACCGACACCGGCGGCTTCGTGAGCGGCTTCACCACGATTGGTGGGGCGATAGGGGAGTTCCCGACCTTCGCCATGGACATGGATCCGACCGCCACGACGCTGTGGGCCGTCCTGTTCGACGGGTTGAACACGTATGGCACGATCGACACCGGCACCGGTGTGTTCACCAGCATGGGGACGCTGAGCGGCCCTGCCGCGTCGGACAATATCTCTGGTCTCTCCGTCGACCCGACTACAGGTGACTGGTATATCTCGGCGCTCGGTGGGAATGTTGCCACTCTCTATCGGGGCAATATCGCGACCGGTTCCTTCTCCGCGGTTGGCGACATCGGTTTCGAGTTTAACATCGATCTGGCGATCGACAGCCAGGGCAATGCGTATGGCCTCGACATCGCCGTGGACGAGTTGCTCTCCATCAACCTGGCGACTGGCGCCGGCACCCTGATTGGCCCCACCGGTATCAACACGAACTTCGCTCAGGGCATGGACTTCGACTATGCCACTGACACGCTCTATGCGACGATGTACACCAGCGGTGGCACGGGCGTCTTCGCGACCATCAGCACGGTAACCGGCTTGGCCACGGTCCTCGAGGACACGACTCCGCTCAACGCGGAAATGGAAATGGTTGTTGCGACTCCCATTCCCGCCCCCGGCGCTCTGGCGCTGCTCGGTCTTGGCGCTTTGGTGTCCCGCCGTCGTCGCCGCTAAGCGCGGAACTGCGACTCACCACTATCGAGCTACAAGGGCCGCCCCTCGCGGGCGGCCCTTCGCCTTTTTTGATCACGCCGCCTGATCCGCGATTCAACGCCAGGGTTCTTCAACAGCCCCACAGTCATCGCTTTGGGAATCACGGAACGGGCATCGCTTCGTCGTTTCCGCCCTCCTCGCCCTCCTCGCCAACTGGGAGCCGTGTTCCTGAAGAAGGCATCAAGGCATCGAGGGGGAGAAGAACGCTTGAGGCTTGGAGTTTCCTAACTCCTAACCCCTGACTCCTTCCTCTCCTCTCCTCTCTGCGTTCCCTGCGCCTCTGCGGTGAGTCTTATGAAGAT